>JAICLG010000131.1 GCA_025927515.1 Hyphomicrobium sp. | reverse complement strand
TATTTGATGAAGCTTTTCGATGGGGTCAGATCGAGGATGTAATATTTGTTGATCCAGGGCGGCACCATCAGCAGCGGGCGCTCACGCACCTTATCAGTCGTCGGCGTGTACTGGATGAGCTGAAAGAGTTCGTTCTGATAGACGACTTTACCAGGCGTCGTCGCCAAGTTACGGCCAAGTTCGAAGGCGTTCGCATCGGTCTGGCTGATCTTCATAAGATCGCCGGAACGCTTCAGGTCCTCGGCGAGCAGATTGGCTCCGTTCAGGAGATTGCGCGCGTTCGATTCAATCGTTTCGCGAAGCACCTCCGGATTGGTCACCAGAAAATTCGTCGGCGAATAGGCGCTGGTGTACTGGCGCAAGTAGAATTCGGCGCGATGGCGTTCGCGGGCGTCGAGGCCCGGCGTGTCGGCAAGCTGATCCTCGGCCCATTTGCAGGCGAGCAGATAGGCCTGCTTGCAAAAATCAAAGAAGGGGTTGCTGTTCCACTCTGGATCCTTGAACCGGCTATCGCCGGGTGCGGGTTCGATGAGTGGGGGAACGGGCATGCCGATGGCCCGCGAGAGGACATTGTTCCAGAGGCTCGCGAACTGGCCGAAAAAGTGAGCCTGGGCTTCCGATAGCTTGACGGGGTCGGAAAGCCACGTGCGAAGCAGGGCCGAGAGCGTTTCGGTGGCGGCGGAGAATTCGCTGGCGGGGGTATAGGGCCCGCCCTTTGCATCCGGGCGTTGGGCAAGTTGGGCCAATGCAACACTGCCGCGTTCGAACGCCCGCAGAATATTGGCGGCGAACTCTTCGGGGTTCGGAATGAGGTAGCGCGATAGGAAGTTGCGCGTGTCGGTCTCGTGAGTGTCTTGTGGCATAGCGGCGTTTAAAAGCTTTCCAATATGTAGGTCCGGCCGGCGTTCCGGCGGCTCTGTCGCGCAGCCATTTACCCTGCGAGACTGCCCTTCGTGCGCCATCCGATCAAGCCGAATCGCCGACGTCGCGTATTGGCTCTAAGTAGGGTCTGAGCGGACGAAAGACCAGCGGGGGCATTGACGATTCCGCATCGCGAAAGCGGTATTTTCCTTCTTCAAGGGCGGTTTGATGATGTACCGCGCCGCAGCACTGGACGGACCATGGCAGGCAAGCGTAAACAAGGCGGCGCGAGCGGCTGGCCTCAGCACCTAAGGCCGGTCCGTATGCTCTCCGAGCATAAGATGAAACAGCAATGACACCGTCGGGACTGCGGCGTCGAGGGCGAGACTTTTGAGCGAAGACTTTCACCGTATCAAGCGCCTGCCGCCTTACGTGTTCGCGGAAGTCAACCGTTTGAAGGCGGCGGCACGCGCCCGGGGCGCGGATATCGTCGATCTTGGCATGGGCAATCCTGACATGCCGACGCCGGCGCATATTGTCGATAAGCTGGTCGAGACCATCAACAAGCCGAGGACCCATCGCTACTCGGCATCCAAGGGCATTCCCGGGCTGCGCAAAGCCCAAGCCGCCTATTATGCGCGCCGTTTCGGCGTGAAGCTCGATCCCGAGACCGAGATTGTCGCGACGCTTGGCTCGAAGGAGGGCTTTGCAAACATCGCACAGGCGATTGCCGCTCCCGGCGACGTGGTGCTTGTTCCCAACCCGACCTATCCGATTCACGCTTTTGGCTTCATCATCGCCGGCGCTTCGATCCGCCATTTGCCGGCGAGCAACGGCGAGGACTTTCTACGGGCTATCGACCATGCCGTGAGGCATTCGATCCCGAAGCCTTTGGCGGTCGTTGTTTCGTTTCCGTCCAACCCCACCGCAATGGTCGTCGGCCTCGAGTTCTATAAGGACGTCGTGGCGCTCGCGAAGAAGCATGGGATCATCGTCCTGTCGGACGTCGCCTATGCCGAGCTTTATTATGATGGCGTGCCGCCGCCGTCGATCCTCGAAGTCCCGGGGGCCAAGGACATCGCGGTCGAGTTCACCTCGCTGTCGAAAACCTACAACATGCCCGGCTGGCGCATGGGCTTTGCAGTCGGGAACGAACGGGTGATCGCGGCTTTGGCGCGCGTAAAATCGTATCTCGATTATGGTGCGTTCACGCCGATCCAGGTGGCGGCAGCTGCGGCGCTCAACGGTCCGCAGGACTGCGTCGACGAGATCCGCGCCGTGTACAAGCATCGGCGTGATGCGCTCGTCGAGAGCTTCGGCCGAGCGGGATTTCCTATTCCGCCGCCGCCGGCCACGATGTTTGCCTGGGCGCCGGTACCCGAGAAATACCGTCATTTGGGCTCTGTCGAGTTCTCCAAGCTTCTCATTGAAAAGGCAGATGTGGCTGTCTCCCCCGGCGTTGGGTTCGGCGAACATGGCGAAGGCTTCATCCGCATTGCGCTTGTCGAAAACGAACAGCGCATCCGCCAAGCTGCGCGATCGATAAAAAAGCTCTTCTCCGAGACGGCGGAAGCTGAGCAAAGTGAGTCCCGTCCTCAGAAATCCGTCACACAATAGTTAGCGAATGGAACCCCTTACACTCGGTATTGCCGGAATTGGCACGGTTGGCGGTGGCTTGTTGGAGCTTCTGACATCCAACGGCGAGCGCTTTGCGAACATCATTGGCCGCGAGATCCGGGTCACGGGCATTTCCGCGCGTAGCCGCGGAAAGGTGCGTGGAATTGCCCTCGATGGATTTCAGTGGTTCGATGATCCTGTCGCGCTGGCGAAAGATCCGTCGAACGCCGTGTTCGTCGAATTGATTGGCGGGGAAGACGGCGTCGCCAAGGCCGCGGTCGAAGCAGCGCTCCATGCGAAGAAGCACGTCGTGACCGCGAACAAGGCGCTGCTCGCGAAACACGGCGTCGAGTTGGCGCGGTTGGCGGAGAAGAACGGCGTCGCGCTGAACTTCGAGGCGGCGGTCGCTGGCGGAATTCCGGTCATCAAGACGTTACGCGAAGCTTTGGGCGCCAACCGCGTCCGGCGCGTCTACGGCATACTGAATGGCACCTGCAACTATATCCTGACGCAGATGCAGAGCGAGGCCCGGCCGTTTGCGGAGGTGCTGAAGGAAGCGCAGGCGCTGGGTTACGCAGAGGCCGATCCGACGTTCGACATCGGCGGCTTCGACACCGCGCATAAGCTCGCGTTGCTCACGAGCCTTGCCTTCGGAACCAAGGTTGCCTTCGACCAGATCGACGTCGAAGGCATTCAGTCGATCACAGAAGCCGATATCGAAGCTGCCGATAGTTTGGGCTATCGCATCAAGCTGCTTGGGGTCGCGAGCGAGACGGAGACGGGCATCGAGGCTCGCGTGTCGCCGGCGCTTGTCTTCAAAGACTCGGCTATCGCGGAAGTTTCGGGCGTCACCAACGCCATCGCCATCGAGGGTGACTTCTCCGGCAGCATCTTGCTGGTCGGAGCGGGCGCCGGTGCAAAGCCGACGGCATCTGCGGTCGCGGGTGATATTCTCGATATTGCGCGCGGGCTGATCGTGCCCCCATTTGTCACTCCCACCGCCAAGCTCAAGCCGCACAAGCGAGCCAAGCTCGACCGCCACTATGGATCTTATTACGTGCGGCTGGCCCTTTATGACAAACCGGGAGCGATGGCAGCCGTCGCCAAATGCATGGGCGATCGCGGGATATCACTCGAGAGCATCGTGCAGCATCGGCCGCAGACCTTGCACGCGCCGCGCACGGCCCCGCAGCGGTCAAAGGACAAGGCGCAGCCGGTTATCATCATCACGCATGAGACCACCGAAGAAGCGATGCGTCTGGCCCTGCAAACCATAGAGAAGGACGGCAACGTCAGCGAGAGTCCGCAGATGATACGCATCGAGGAACTTTAGTTTGGAGCATCAGCCAGTGAGTGGCCGGAAGGATGAAGATATGAGCAAGTTGGAGCATTCGAACGGCACGCAGGGTCCTGGTCTTGAGCGCATCCTCGTGCTTGAGCTTGCACGCGTGACCGAAGCCGCCGCCATTGCCGCTGCGCAGCTGCGTGGCCGCGGCAACGAGAAAGCCGCCGACAAGGCGGCCGTCGATGCGATGCGTAAGGAACTCGGGCGCGTCGAAATTCGAGGCACCGTCGTCATCGGCGAAGGCGAGATGGACGAGGCGCCGATGCTCTATATCGGCGAAAAGGTCGGGACGGGCGAGGGACCGGAGGTCGATATCGCGGTCGACCCGCTCGAAGGCACGACGATCTGCGCGAAGTCGATGCCGAACGCGCTCGCTGTGCTCGCGATCGCAGAACGGGGCGGCTTCCTGCATGCGCCCGATATGTACATGAACAAGATCGCGGTCGGCCCAGGCTATCCCGATGACATCGTCGATCTCGATGCGACGCCAGCCGACAATCTCAAGGCTTTGGCGAAAGCGAAAGGCGTGCCCATCAGCGAGATCATGGCGTGCATTCTCGATCGTCCGCGGCACGCCGAACTGATCCACGCGGTGCGTGAGACAGGCGCCGGCGTGCAACTCATTCCTGATGGTGATATCGCGGGCGTCATCTGGACGACCGATCCGCGCGAGACCGGCATCGACATCTACATGGGGTCGGGTGGCGCTCCCGAAGGTGTTCTGGCGGCAGCGGCGCTCCGCTGCATCGGCGGGCAAATCCAAGGCCGCCTGATGCCGATGAAGGACGAGGAGCGCATTCGCGCGGAAAAAATGGGCATCAGCGACATCAGGAAGAAGTTCAGGCTCGAAGATATGGCTTCAGCCGATGTCGTTTTCTCTGCGACCGGGGTCACCGACGGATCGCTGCTCAAGGGCGTACGGATAAGGGGTGATTTCGCCGAGACCGAGACCGTCGTCATGCGTTCGAAAACAGGCACCGTCCGCCGGATAAAGTCGACCGTGCGGAACGTCGGTAGCCGGTTTATCTGACGCTTAGAAGCTAAACGGTTGTCATTCGCGACTGTGCTGTGGGTGCCCGCGCGGCGTCCAAGCGTTCTCGCGCGAATCGACATACAACTTGGCGACGCGAAGCAGAGGGGGCTCCGGTGCGCTCGACGGGTTTAGCGAAGGTTGCGTTTGAAGACGGCTCAGGCAATGCAGCATTTCTCGGCGTGCGCACGAGTGCGCGAGGTTTCGTCTGGCGGGAACGCCTTGCTTCCGAGTTGAAGCCGCTGGCGACGGCGATCAGCCAACGCCACGGATTGCCCGAATTGATGGGGCGCATTCTTGCGGCCCGCGGGATCGGCCTCGATGGGGTCGACGGATTTCTCGATCCGACGCTCAAGGCGCTGATGCCGAACCCGAGCACGCTTCGCGATATGGACAAGGCTGCATCGCGTATCGCGGATGCGATCGTAGCCAAGCAGCAGGTTGCGATCTTCGGCGACTACGACGTTGATGGTGCGTGTTCGTCGGCGCTTCTCCATCGTTTTCTGGCACACCACGATGTACCGTCGCGCATCTACATTCCGGACCGGCTGTTTGAAGGCTACGGCCCGAACGTCACTGCCATCGAAACTCTCGTGAACGAGGGCGCCAAGCTCGTCGTGACCGTCGATTGTGGAACGACGAGTTTCGAACCGCTGGCGGCGGCGCACAGACTTGGCGCCGATGTCATCGTCGTCGATCACCACCAAGCCGACGAGCGGCTGCCGGAGGTCGAGGCGGTGGTCAATCCAAACCGGCAGGACGACGTTTCGGGGCAGGGGATGCTCTGCGCGGCCGGCGTCGTTTTCCTGGTGCTGGTGGCGGTGACGCGCGAACTCAGACGGCGGGGCTTCTATAGCTCAGAGCGCGAGCCTGATCTGTTGGCGCTCCTCGATCTCGTGGCGCTCGCGACGGTTGCCGACGTCGTTCCGCTGGTCGGGCTCAATCGCGCGTATGTCAAGAAAGGGCTCGCCGTCATGCGTGCCCGCGAGAACGTCGGCTTGACGGCTCTTGCCGACGCCGCCGGTCTCACGACGCCACCGACGCCTTATCATCTGGGCTTTATTCTCGGTCCGCGCATCAACGCCGGGGGCCGCATCGGCAACGCGGCGCTCGGTGCAACGCTTCTCTCGACGACGGACGATGTCGAGGCGCAACGTATCGCCGAGCTGCTCAATCGGCTCAATAAAGAACGCAAAGACATCGAAACGCTGATGCTCGAAGAAGCGCTGGCGGTTGCGGATCGGCAGATGACTGACGATCCCTCGCGCGCGATCATCGTGGTGGCTTCGGAAACATGGCATAAGGGCATCGTCGGTCTCGTTGCCAGCCGCCTCGTCGAGCGGTTCCGAAGACCGGCGTGTGTTATCGCGTGGGAGAACGAAACGTCTCGCGGAGGCGACGGCACCGGGTCGCTGCGCTCCATTCCCGGCGTCGATCTTGGCTCTGCTGTTCGCGCCGCGGTCGCCGCTGGACTGCTGCTCAAAGGCGGCGGTCACGCGATGGCTGCGGGCCTTACCGTCTCACGGCAAGGATTGGCCGCGCTCGAACAGCATTTCCAGGCGCATCTCGGTCAGACGACGGCAAGTGCCAGCGATGCGGCCGGCCTCGATATCGACGCATCGCTCGTCGCATCGGGGGCGACCGCGGAGCTCATGGATCTCATCGAGCGCGTCAGCCCGTTCGGGCAGGGCAATTCGGAAGCGCGTTTCGTGCTGCCTGCGCATCGTGTGAAGTTCGCCAAGCTCGTTGGCGAGGCGCATGTCCGGGCGTTGCTCGAAGGCGGCGACGGGGCGCGGATTGACGCCATCGCCTTCCGTGCGGCCGGTCAACCACTTGGCGACGTGCTGATGTCGGCAGGCGGCATGCCGCTGCACATTGCCGGGCATCTTCGCCGGGATACGTGGGGAGGCCGTGACCGGATCGAACTCCAGATCGAGGATGCCGCGGATCCGCGCCGCCAGTCCTGAATTCCAGCCGTTCGAAGCGACCATCCTGTCGCAGGATTGTCTGGACCGCCCGCGCTTGCCAAAGATGCCCGAAGCCGATTATAGGGTGCGTCTCGAAGCCGACGGGCCGCTCCCTTCGTCTATCGGTTAGGACGTCAGATTTTCAATCTGAAAAGACGGGTTCGACTCCCGTAGGGAGCGCCAGTCAGTTTTTTGCCTTTGATTTCGTTCACATATTTGGACGAACTGTTCACTGGCCGGCGATTGCTTTTGGCTTTGAGCAGTCACCGCGCGGGATTTCCCCACTAAGCGGGCTCAGAGCGGCACTGTGCGGTTTCTCGCGCTATCAGCGCCTCTGCCAGGCGCAGATCGCCTTCGGTGGTAATCTTGATATTGGTGGAGCTTCCCGGGACGAAGCTCGTGCGCACGCCACCGCGCTCAAGAATATCGAGAAGGCTGGGATCGGAATTTCCGTCGGGTGCCGGAGAGGATGCATATCCGGCTAGAACGGCCTCCCGAGAAAAAACCACCGGCTTTTGTCCGATTAGGACGTCTCCCGGAGCATGCAGCAAGGCGCCGGATCGATCATATAGAAATTCGGAATTGTGCAAGCCGGGAGCTGCTGCACCGCTCCGTTGCGCTTCGGTCAGCAACCGTTGCATAAGATCAAGGCTCACAAATGGGTGCACGACGTCATGAAGGAGCAGCCAGGGCGCCGTGGCCTCGGCGATCAGCCGGCGGGTGGTTTCGCTTCTCCTGGAACAACCGGGGACGATCGTAACGCCCTTGCCTCCGACGAGATCGCTCGCCCGGTCGATCTCCGATGGCGGCACCGCGACGATCGTGGAGGCTGCAACCTTGCTCGCCAGCAGCAGTGCGCGCTCTAAAAGTGTGCAGCCACCCAACCTCACAAAGGCCTTGGGACCAAGCCCCAGGCGCACTCCGCTGCCTGCGGCCTGGATGAGAGCCTGAACGATCATTGGCTGTCTGCGACGGCGACCGCAGCCGTTTTCCAAATCCGGTGAACCGTGCCATCGGTCTCAGAGCGATGAGGGTCTGCGCTGATGAGAGCCTCTTCCGGCCTTGTCTCATCCCGTCCGAAGAAACTATCGCGCCCGCACGTGTTAATCCGGTGGAACATTTGAAGGTCGAGAAGTGCCAGCGCCTCACCGTCGTTTTTGCGGGCTTTCACAAAAGCGTTCTTGGCCGCGACGTGATCCCTCAACGCCCCGTGCAGATGAGCGAATGTGTTCTGCAAGGCGTCATTGCGGAGCCACATGTGTCGAACGGTGTTGAAATGCGGATGCGGCCGGCGCCGAGGGGCTAGCAGACGAAGGGTGCCATCGTCGGCTAATTCAAAATGATGCAGCAGGTTGCTGTGGTTGCCCGGATC
>JAICLG010000384.1 GCA_025927515.1 Hyphomicrobium sp. | reverse complement strand
CCGCCTTCGCCGCCCTTGACACCCGCTGCAGCATCGGAGCCCGAGGTCGATGTACCCATCTCGCCGGTGCTGCTGCCGTTGCTGGACGAGTCTGATTTCATAGACGGGCCATTCTTATTTCCAGGCTGGCCCTGTACGCCGACGGCATTGTCGGACGGTGTCCTTGCGGATTTTCCGGTATTCACACCCGGATCGACGTTTGGAGCGTCGGCAGCAAGCGCCGGAGCCGCGGCAAAGAGCGCGGCGAGAGCAGTCGCAGCAATCAATTTCCTCATGGTGGTTTCTTTCCTCGTTGTTGTGTCTCTACGTCAAGGAAAACGCCACGAGGAAGGCCATGTTCCCAAAGTACTGAACACGCGGCCACCAATCGCGAAATTCGCGACTAAGATGCGCTGCGCCGTGAGCGGATAAAATTTCGGAGAGCACGATAGACGAACCATGCTGCAAAGCAGGGCGACAAAAGCACAAGCAGAGTTATGTCCGACGCAAGCCCCACGGTGCGAAGAAAGACGCGGAGTATGAGAGGCCTTGGGGGCGGCGCATACTCATTTTCAAGAAGCGTCGTTCTGCCATAAGCATTTGTCGGCGCTACCGTACCGTAGACCGACTCGAAGCCCTGCAGAGGCTCAGCCTGCTGAACAGGATTCGCACGATGGAGGGTCGGGATGTTCCTTGCTGTCCCCGTTACTCGCCTTTTCCAAGGCTGTCTGCGCAAAACCGGCAACGCGCGGCGGCGCCGCTGCTTGGCTAGCATTAAACGCGATCCACCCATGACTCCCCTGCTGCTTGCCATTAGCAAGCTCAACGTTGTGTTTGCTTGATCAGTTCCCAAGCATACAGGGGCAGATGGTGCGCTTTATGGCGCGCTTTTTTAGGTCCGCGAGCGACGCAAAATGGAACGCCCGGCGTATTTCGCAACGTCGCCAAGCTCTTCTTCGATGCGAATGAGCTGGTTGTATTTTGCGAGGCGGTCCGAACGCGACAAAGAGCCGGTCTTGATTTGACCGCAGTTCGTGGCAACGGCCAGATCGGCGATCGTTGAATCTTCCGTCTCACCGGAACGGTGCGACATCACTGCAGTATATCCGGCGCGCTGTGCCATGCTTACGGCGTCGAGTGTTTCGGAAAGCGAACCGATCTGGTTGACTTTAACCAGGATCGAATTCGCCGTCGCCTTTGCAATGCCATCGGCCAGCCGCTCCGTGTTCGTGACGAACAGATCGTCTCCGACGAGCTGACAACGTTTGCCGAGAAGCTCCGTCAAAATCTTCCAACCGGCCCAGTCGTCCTCCGCCATGCCGTCTTCGACGGAGACGATCGGGAAGCGGCTGACGAGGCCTTCGAGATATTTGGCGTTACCGGCGCTGTCGAGCGACTTGCCTTCGCCCGTGAATTCATACTTGCCGTTCTGGAAGTATTCGGTCGATGCGCAGTCGAGTGCGAGAACCACATCTTCTCCGGGCTTGTAACCGGCCTTCTCGATGGCCTTCATGATAAAGGTCAACGCTTCGTCGGCGCTTTTCAGGTTCGGCGCGAAGCCGCCCTCGTCGCCGACTGACGTGCTTTGACCGGCATCGCTCAGGCTTTTCTTGAGAGTGTGAAAGACCTCGGCGCCGACACGGATCGCGTCGGCGCAAGTTTCCGCGCCGACCGGCATGATCATGAATTCCTGGATGTCGATCGGATTATCGGCATGTGCGCCCCCGTTGATGATGTTCATCATCGGCACGGGCAGAACGTGCGCATTGACGCCGCCGACGTAACGATAAAGCGACAGGTTGTTCGATACTGCAGCAGCTTTCGCCACCGCGAGCGAGACGCCGAGAATGGCATTCGCGCCGAGCCGGTTTTTATTCGGAGTGCCGTCGAGTTTGATGAGGGCCGCGTCGATGCCGCGCTGGTCTTCGGCATCCATACCGGAGAGCGCATCGAAGATCTCGCCGTTGACCGCGTCGACGGCCTTCAGTACGCCCTTGCCAAGGTAACGCGTCTTGTCGCCGTCGCGAAGCTCGATCGCCTCGTGCGCTCCGGTCGATGCGCCCGAAGGAACCGCGGCTCGCCCCTCGGAACCATCTTCGAGCAGGACGTCGACCTCAACCGTCGGATTGCCGCGGCTATCAAGGATTTCGCGGCCGATAATATCGACGATTGCGGTCATGGGCGTTCCTAAATCTTGTTGCTGCTTGT
>JAICLG010000207.1 GCA_025927515.1 Hyphomicrobium sp. | reverse complement strand
CTGGCTCTGACGTCCGACACGATGACGACCAGCGATATCTACGACACGGCCGATACCACTATCGCGCAGCGCATTTCACAGGTCGATGGCGTCGCGGATGTGATGGTCAGCGGAGCCGATCAGCCCGCGACCCGGATTCAGGTCGATCCGGCACTCACCGCCTCGATGGGCGTCAGCTTCGAGCAGGTTCGCGCGGCCGTGGAGGCGGCGAACGATCTCTCGCCCATCGGTTCGATCGACGGCGGATCGCGGAACATCATTCTCGCGACAAACCCTCAGATGAGCAATCCTGATGACTACAAGAACATCGTCGTCAAGAACACGCCCAATGGGGACATCGTCCGCGTTGGCGACGTTGCCAAGGTTGTTCTCGCGACACGCAACAGGCTTTCGTCGGCGCGTTTCGACAACAAGCCCGGGGTGCTGCTCATCATCACAAAGACGCCGGAAGCCAACGTCATCGACACGGCCGATCGCGTCAAAGCTCTCTTGCCGCAGCTCAAGGAGTGGACGCCGGCGGGGATCAAGATTTCGATCCTGTCGGATCGCACCGGTACCATCCGCGCATCCGTTCATGACATGCAGTGGACGCTGGCAATAAGCATCCTGCTCGTCATGTCGGTGGTCTTCATCTTTCTGAGGCGTTCGACACCCACAATCGCAGCCGGCATTACGGTTCCATTATCGCTCGCGGGAACGTGCGCCGCGATGTGGGCCGCGGGATATTCAATCAATAATCTCACACTGATGGCCTTTGCCGTCGCAATAGGCTTCGTCGTCGACGACGCCATCGTGATGATCGAAAACGTCTATCGCAACATGGAACGCGGCATGAAGCCGGTCAAAGCGGCGCTCGAGGGTGCGCGGCAAATCGGCTTCACGGTCATCTCGATTTCAGTCTCGCTGATCGCGGCGTTCATACCGGTTCTCTTCATGACGGGGATCGCGGGCCGGCTGCTGCACGAATTTGCGATGACGCTGACGTTCTCGATCATCATTTCGGCCGTCGTTTCGCTGACCGTGACGCCAATGATCTGCGCACATTTCATCAAGAGCGGCGCGGAGCATCGGCAATATCTGGCCGACCGCCTGTTCGAGGGAGCGCTCGGCCTGATCGTCAAGGCCTATGCTTTCACCCTCAGGATTGCGCTCCGCCATCAGGCGATCATGCTTGCGGTGTTTGTCGCGACGATCGCGCTGACCATCCATTTCTATCAGATCATCCCCAAAGGCTACCTGCCGGAGGACGATACGGGCCTGATCATCGGCATGACGGAAGCCAGTTCCGATACGTCGTTCGCGAACATGGGCAAACTTCAAGATCGCGCTTTGAAAGTTGTCATGGCGGACCCGGCCGTCGCGAATGTCGGTTCGTCATATGGCAGCGGCGGGCGGAATTCGACGCTCAATCAGGGCCGCATGTACATCGGTCTGAAGCCGCTCGACGAACGCGGCAACGTCTCGACCGCTGAAGTGATCGACCGCCTGCGCAAGCCGCTCGGCAAGATCGTCGGATTGGCGACGCGCCTTGTACCATCGCGTGATATCCGCACCGGCGCGCGTGAGGGCAAGGCCGACTATCAATATACGCTGTGGTCCTACGACGATAAGCTTTACGACTGGGTTCAGAAAGCCGTCGCGGCGGTCCGCAGCGTGCCTGGCGTCGTCGACGTAAGCTCCGATCGTGAGCAAGGCGGCCTGCAGCTCAACGCCGTCATCAACCGCGATACGGCCTCGAAGCTCAACGTCTCGATCAGCGACATCGATAACGCGCTTGCCAATGCCTTTTCGCAGCGCCAATTCTCGACGATTTACGGCGATCGCAATCAGTATAAGGTGATCATCGAAGTCGATCCGAAGCTTCAGCGTGATCCGAGCGATCTCGACCGAATCTACGTGCCGAGCCTCAAGGGCACGCTCGTCCCGCTCTCAAGTCTCGTGACACTGGAACGCAGCACCGAACCACTCGTCATCAATCATCAGGGGCCATTCCCTTCCGTCACGATCAATTACAGCCTGCGGCCCGGCGTTAGCATGGATACGAGTCTCAAGGGCATCGAAAAGGCACTCGGCGAGTTGCACATGCCGGAATCGATACGAGGCGAGCCCGCAGGAGACGCCAAAGCGTTTGCCCAGCAAGCGGCGATGCAGACCCTGCTGATCGTGGCAGCATTGCTCGCGATCTATATCGTGCTCGGCGTGCTCTATGAGAGCCTCGCTCATCCATTGACGATCATCTCGACGCTGCCCTCCGCCGGTCTCGGCGCCCTGCTAGCTCTCAAAGGCGCGAACATGGATCTTTCCGTCATTGCCTTTATCGGCGTCATCCTGTTGATCGGCCTCGTCAAGAAGAACGGCATCATGCTCGTCGATTTTGCGCTGAGTGCCGAACGCGACCGCGGACTGTCGCCAGAAGAATCGATTTATGAAGCTTGTCTGGTGCGCTTTCGCCCCATTCTGATGACGACGCTTGCGGCCCTGCTCGGCGCAGTCCCGCTCGCTATTGCTGTCGGGCCTGGATCGGAAATTCGCCGCCCGCTCGGCATTACGATCATCGGCGGCCTCGTCGTCTCGCAAGTGCTGACGCTCTACACGACGCCGGTCATCTATTTGCTGCTGGAAAAGCTGAAAAGGCGACTGTCGCGCAAGCACAGCAAGGAACGCGAGAGGGCTGTTTCGGCACACTGACGGACGTGCTCGCCGCGTCGCGGCCGCTCCGCGCGGCTTTTTGAGGCACGCGACGCGTTGGCTACCGCGGGGCTGGCTAAATATCTGAGAAATCTTGCGATCTTCATTTTCTGCATAACGGATATTCCGTCCGTGTGCATTGCGAAGGCGTGGGCTTTCGCACATGCAAAAACACAACATTTGGCACGCTCGAGAAGGTGTACTGACGCAATGGGGAAGCCCGAATTCATTGGCAAGAAGTCGAAGGCTGCCGGCGGCTGGGGTGCACTGAGGAGCTGCGGAAAGAAGCTGCTCGCGAGCGGCGCGCCGCTTTCCGGCGCCGTCACCATGTTGAAAGCCAATCAGCCAGACGGCTTCGACTGCCCCGGATGCGCATGGGGTGATCCGGAACATGGCTCGTCATTCGAATTCTGCGAGAACGGCGTCAAGGCGGTGGCCTGGGAGGCGACCGACAAGCGCGTGCCACCCAGCTTCTTCAAAACCCACACCGTCAGTGCGCTTCGCGGCTGGACCGACTATGAGCTCGAACGCGAAGGCCGACTGACGCATCCCATGCGCTATGACGCGGCGAGCGACACGTATCTCCCCGTCACCTGGGACGAGGCGTTCTCGGAAATTGGCAAGGTCCTGCGCAGCCTGGACAGTCCGGACCGAGCCGAATTTTACACATCCGGCCGCGCGTCCAATGAAGCCGCTTACATCTACCAGCTTTTTGTGCGGCTCTACGGCACGAACAATTTTCCCGATTGTTCAAACATGTGCCATGAGGCGAGCGGTATCGCGCTCGAAGAGTCGATCGGCATCGGCAAGGGCACCGTCGTCCTCGAAGACTTCGAGAAGGCCGACGCGATATTCGTCATCGGACAGAATCCCGGCACCAATCATCCGCGCATGCTGGGAGATCTGAGACGGGCCGCCCAGCGCGGCGCCCGTATTGCCGTTTTCAATCCTGTCCGTGAAAAGGGCCTGGAGCGTTTCGCCGATCCGCAGAACAAACTGGAAATGCTGACGGGCGGCAGTACGGCAATCGCGAGCGAATATTATCAGGTGCGTCTCGGCGGCGACATGGCAGCGGTGCGCGGCATGGCGAAAGCCGTCTTTGCCGCCGACGATGCCGCCATTGCGGCGGGCAAGCCGTCTGTCCTCGATCGCAAATTCCTGGATCAGCACACGTCGGGTATCGAATTTTATCGCGCGGCCGTGGATATGACGTCCTGGGAGGCCATCGAAGATCAGTCAGGTCTTTCGCGCGCCGAACTCGAAGGCCTGGCGCAAATCTACATCGCTTCCGAGCGCACGATCTGCACGTGGGCCATGGGCGTTACGCAGCATCGCCATTCAGTCGCGATGATCCGCGAAATCGCAAATTTCATGCTCCTTCGTGGCAACGTCGGCCGGCCCGGCACCGGCCTCTGCCCGGTGCGCGGCCACTCAAACGTTCAGGGCGACCGCACGGTCGGCATCAATGAAAAGCCGCCGCGCGAGTTCCTCGACGCTCTCGAAAAGGAATTCGGCGTTCCGATGCCGCGCCAGCATGGCCATAACGTCATAGCCGCGATTGGCGCAATGCTGGATGGATCGGCGCAGGCATTCATCGGCCTTGGCGGCAACTTCGCGCGCGCAACGCCCGATACGTCGCTGATCGCAAAAGCGCTGAGGAAGCAGAAGCTGACAGTCAACATCGCGACGAAGCTCAACTACTCGCACCTGCTTCCGGGCGAAGTGAGCTATGTGCTTCCGTGCCTTGGGCGCACCGAAATCGACCGCAATTCAGACGGCGTGGCGCAGATCGTCACCGTCGAAGATTCCATGTGCATGGTGCACGGCTCGGGCGGCATCAACAAGCCGGCTTCACCGGAGCTTCGCTCCGAGGTCGCGATCATCGCCGGGATCGCCGAAGCGACGCTCGGATCCAAGGTCGTCGATTGGAAGGCGCTCGGGCATCATCACGATCGCATTCGCGACCTCATATCCCGCACCGTTCCCGGTTTTCATAACTACAACGAACGCGTGCGCAAGCCGCGCGGATTTCGGTTGTATAACGCCGTCGAGCACCGCGTCTGGCAGACACCGTCGCGCAAGGCGACATTTTCAAGCTGTGAGCTTCCCAGCCAGACCGAGCACCAACGCGCAGCAGGCGAAAAAGGTCTCTTCGTGCTGCAGACCTTTCGTTCGCACGACCAATATAACACGACGGTCTATGGCCTCGACGATCGCTACCGGGGCATTTATGGCGAGCGCCAGATCGTGTTCATCAATCCTGCCGACCTCGAACAGATCGGTGCACGGCCGGGCGACCGCGTCGATATCGTCGGGCAGCACGAGGATGAGATCGAGCGCGTCGCCAAGAGTTTCCGTGTCGTGCCGTATGACGTTCCGCGCGGCTCCGTTGCCGGCTACTATCCCGAACTGAACGTACTGGTCCCGCTTTCAAGCGCGGGCGAACAAAGCGATACGCCGACGTCGAAATCGATCCTCGTCTCCTTCCGCCTCGCAGAGGCCACAAAAGCGGCATGACGTCGGCTGCCGCCAGCGACGAGGTCTCGGAAGACCGGTTCATGCAGATCGTGGAGGCGATCTGTGCGTCGGACCCCTCGCTGACGCCGGTCAGCTCTGCCCTACTCGCGGCGCACCATCTCGGGATTGCCAAAGATAGCCGGACGTTTTCGCGCAATCTCGGG
>JAICLG010000238.1 GCA_025927515.1 Hyphomicrobium sp. | reverse complement strand
CGCCGTCAGCGCCTCACCGGCACGCCCCTGCTGCGCCAACGGGTAACCATCGAAAGTTGTCGCGACGGAAGACGGCTCGCCGGGGATATTGAAGAGGATCGACGTGATCGCGCCGCCGAAGAGTGCGCCCCAGTAAATGCAGGACAGCATGATGATCGCGGATGTCGGCGACATGGTGAATGTCAGCGGCAACAAAATCGCGACGCCGTTAGGCCCGCCGAGGCCCGGCAGCACACCGACCGCGACACCAAGCAGTATCCCGAGAAACATCAGGCCGATGTTGTAGGCGGTGAGCACCACCCCGAAGCCATCAAATAGGGAGACAATCTGATCCAAGCGCGGCCTCTACCTTTTATGGGGCTCAGTAGCCCAGGAGATTTTCCAGGGGGCCCTTGGGTAACGAGACGAGAAACTGCAGCTCGAACAACCAAAACAAGAAAAGCGCCGTGCCGATGCTGACGGCGAGCGACGACAGCCAGCCGAACTTGCCGGCAACCCGCATGAATCCCGCCATGAAGATCGCGGACGACACATAGATGCCGACAAGCGCGATACCGATGACGTACGCGATCGTCGGCAGCAATACCGACAAGACGGGAATGAAGCGGTCGCGGCTGACGAACGGCGCGTCGGACTCGTCAGTCCGGATCGACAACGCCTTGATCGCGATCGCGACGCTCGCGACCGACATGATCGTTCCGATCCAAAACGGAAAGTAGCCTGACCCCGGACTTCCCTTCACCCAGCCAATTCCGAGCTGTTCGCTGCTGAACATCACGGCGGCGCCCATGCAAAAGATAATCGCCGCAACCGCAACATCCGCAATTCGACGCGAGAGTCCCATGCCGGGCTCCCCTTCGCATCGATTGTTTCCGAGGTGACACCTTGTGTCAAGCACGTCAAACGCGGCGATTTGATTTCATGCCGTTGTCTTCGCCACATCGATCGCGTGCAAATCATCCGCGCACGACCGCAGATTCCGCAGGTGACACTTTGTGTCATGCATGCTAACGTGAGTCCATTCCAGTCCGATCCGGAGGGCTCTCATCATGAACGTCATCGTCAGGGACAAAGCGGAATATCACGAACAGACCACCAAGCGAATGGAGAAACACTTTGTCGTGCCGGAATGGACGGTGCGGCAAAAGCTCGCTTTGGCAGGTCGCATGCTCGCTGCGGATGGTCATGATTCCGGGCTGGCCGGACAGATATCCGCCCGTGCCGAAAAGCCCGGAACGTTCTACATGCTTCAGTTCGGCTTGGGACTTGAAGAGATAACGGCGGAAAACCTCCTGCTCGTTGACGACGACCTCAACGTGCTGGAGGGCAACGGCATGCCCAATCCGTCAAATCGCTTCCACCTCTGGATCTATCGGGCGAAGCCGCATGTCAATTCGATCATGCACACACACTCTCCTTATGTGTCCGCGTTATCGATGATCGGGGTGCCGCTCGCTGTCGCGCATATGGACACGAGCCTCTTCCATGAAGATTGCGCCTGGCTGCCGGAATGGCCGGGAACGCCGATCGGCGACGAGGAAGGCCGCATCATTTCCGAAGCGATCGGCGACAAGCGATCGATCCTGCTGGCGCATCATGGCCAGTTGACCGCGTGCACCACGGTCGAGGAAGCGACAATCCTGGCAATATTCATCGAGCGGGCGGCGCGGCTGCAGCTCATGGCGATGAGCGCCGGGAAGATCCAGCCGATCGATCCGGCGCTTGCCCAGGAGGCGCACGATTACCGGTTGAAGCAGCGCGCGATCGCGGCAACGTTCTATTATTACGCACGCCGCGTTCTTCGCCACGACACGACCGTCATCGGCTGATCTTGCCGGCAAGGACGCCTTGCGGCGTCCTTGCTTTCCCGTTTGTACGAAACGAAATACGAACGAGTATTCAGATGTCGCGTCAGACGGGCCGTCATTTTCTGCAAATCCCGGGGCCTACCAACACCCCTCTCGCCGTTCTGGCGGCAATTGCCAAGCCGACCATCGACCATCGCGGGCCGGAGTTCGGCCGGCTCGGTCTGCAGGTTCTTGCCGACATCCGGACGATCTTCAAGACGCGACAGCCCGTCATCATTTATCCGGCGTCCGGGACAGGCGCCTGGGAAGCCGCTCTCGTCAACGTGCTCTCGCCCGGTGACCAGGTCCTGATGGCGGAGACCGGCTGGTTCGCGACGCTCTGGAAGACAATGGCCGCGCGCCTCCAACTCGACACCACCTTTATCGAGGGCGATTGGCGGTCCGGGATCGACGCATCGCAGATCGAAGCAAGGCTGGCGGACGACAAACAGCATCGCATCAAGGCGGTCGCCGTCGTTCACAACGAGACGTCGACGGGCGTCACGTCCGACATCGCAGCGGTCCGTCGCGCCATCGATCGCGCGCGGCATCCGGCTCTGTTGCTGGTCGACACCATTTCGTCCCTCGCATCGATCGATTATCGACACGATGAATGGGGTGTCGACGTTACGGTCGGCGGCTCGCAGAAGGGGCTGATGCTGCCGCCCGGCCTGTCGTTCAACGCGATTTCCGAAAAGGCGCGCCAGGCTGCCCGAAACGGAAAATCCGTTCGGTCGTATTGGGACTGGGAGGACATGCTGGCGGCGAACGCCAAAGGCTATTTTCCATACACGCCCTCGACCAACCTGCTGCAGGGACTAAAGGTCGCCATCGAGCTTCTGCATGAGGAAGGCCTCGATGCCGTCTTCGATCGGCACAAACGCGCCGCTGAGGCGACACGTCGTGCCGTGCAGCATTGGGGTTTCGAGGTCCAGTGCCGCAATCCGGCCGAGTACTCCCCGTCGCTGACGGCGGTTCGGCTACCCGCCGGATATTCCGCCGACCGGCTGCGCGCGACAATTCTGGCGCGTTGCGACATTTCGCTTGGAAATGGCCTCGGACCATTGGCCGACACCGTCTTTCGCATTGGCCATCTCGGGGATTTCAACGATGTATCGGTGGCAGGAACGCTATCGGGCATCGAGATGGGCATGCGGATTTGCGGGATTCCATACCGGTCCGGGGGCGTCGACGCGGCGGTCGAGTACATGGCTGGGAACGGCGCGCCTCTCGCCGCTTGATTACGGGCAAGACTCTTGATCTTTAAGCCGGTATTTTGCATACCTGCGCGTATTCACTTGTCTGAACTCTTGGTCTATTTCTGACGAAATATTTTCCGGCCATAACGACATCCCTGCGGGTCAAATGAAAGATCGACGCGAGAAGAACGGCCGTGCGGCCCGCGGCGCCGGCAAGCCAAACTCTACCGGTCAAGGGATTGGCGCACGCGTACGCTTTATGCGAGAGCAGCGGAAGATGACGCTCGAGCAGTTGTCGTCGGCGTCCAACTTGACCAAGAGCTTTGTTTCGAAGGTCGAAAGAGGAATATCTGTTCCGTCGATTTCGACCGCGATGCGGTTGGCGGAAAGTTTCGACCTGACGATCAGCCAGCTCGTGGGCGAAGACCATTACGAAGACGGCATATCGGTCGTCCGCAAGGGCGAACGGCGATCGTTCATGCGGCCCGGGGCCGCGCTGAATTATAATTACGAGACGCTGGCGGCTCCGAAGCGCTTTAAGCGCATGGAGCCTTACATCATGAGGCCGCCGTTCAAGTTTCAGGGTAAACGGTTCTTCGAGCATGTCGGCGAAGAGTTCATGTTCGTGTTGTCAGGCACGATCGAGGTCGAATTTTCCAATCAGACCTATCAGCTTCACTCCGGTGACTCGCTTTATTTCGATTCGCATTTGCCGCACCGTTCGCGCTCGCTGGGAACGAAGCACGCGAGTGTCTTGGTCGTCGTCCTGTCCATGGGGCCGCGCGATAGTTCGTTGTGAAGCATTACTGAGCCTGGGGTAGCGCCCAACGTGTGGCGCCGCCCGGCGCGCCGTCAGCGCGCCCGTCCAGCCCGGCAGTCCGCACCCGGCGCCTCAGCCGCGATGTTTGTTGTTCTTCGGCTTCTTGCCGAATGCGGGCTTTGCAAAGGGGGCGGCATCGCGACGCTGCGACGGCCCCGCATGAGCCGGCTTGTGGTCGGGGCGCCGCTTGGTGTCGAATCCGGGCTTCTTGTCGGGCTTGGGCGTCCGTTCGCGGAAGCGCTCGTCGTGGTGCTTGCGCGTCTTGTCGTAACGGGGCTTGTCGTTCCGGCGGGCGTCGCCGGCCTGCGGCTTGTCGACACCGGCGGTCCGATCGACGCTCGTGTCCGATGGGGCTTCACCGCGCGGACCGTCGGCGAGCCGCTCGATAAGGATGTCGTCCTTGTCGGGCCCCTGAACCTTGGCGGCGAAATTCTCGGCCGCCTTCGCCGAGATCTCGAACTCGGTGATGCTCTGGTAAATGCGGATGGCGCCGATGTCGTTCTTGTCGATGCCGCCGCGGCGGCAGATCATCGGCAGCAGCCAGCGGGCTTCGGCATTCTTGCGGCGCCCGATATTGGCGCGAAACCAGACGCTGCCACCTTCCATGCTGCGGCGAAAGCCGGTCCTTTGTCCCGGCTTCGCGCCGCCGTCCTCGGCGCCGCGCGCGGGACGGGGCTCGCGCCGGTCGCCGCGGTCGTCGCGTGAACGCGACCTGTCGTCATCGCGTCGCTGGCCGGGATCGACGACGTCTTCGGGCGCGGGAAGGCGCGAGCGATAAAGCCGCGCCAACGCCGCGGCGATCGCTTCGGGCGAGCGCTCGGCCAGCAAAGCGTGCGCCAGCGTCAGATCGTCCTCGGTCGCCTCCTCGGTG
>JAICLG010000364.1 GCA_025927515.1 Hyphomicrobium sp. | reverse complement strand
GGGAAGTCGCCCGGCGGTTTGCGCAGCTGATCTTTCGCGGGGTTGGGGCAGCCCTTGTCGACGGGCACATAGCCGACGAAGCGCACGTTGGCCAGGCCGATCGTTCGCCGCACGGGACCGTCGGACGCGAGCGGGCGAACATCGCAGCGGAGATGCATCGGCTCGGACGATCGCGCGACGATTTGAAATGTCGCCGTCTCTCCGCGCGCGACGTCGGCGACGGCTTGTTTGTCAGTTCCCACTGCTGCATCGCGGAAGACATTGACGAGCGGATCGACCGGCCAGAGGTTGAAGTTATCCGCTCGCGCCGAACTGAGGACTGGAACCAGAAGGGCCGCACCAACGGCCAGACAATGAGCGAGTAATTTCATGCACTTGATTTACCCGGCCCAACGCGCGGTGTTTGGAGGTATTCGCGTTTTATT
Organism: Hyphomicrobium sp.; assembly: GCA_025927515.1. Lineage (GTDB taxonomy): Bacteria > Pseudomonadota > Alphaproteobacteria > Rhizobiales > Hyphomicrobiaceae > Hyphomicrobium_B. The sequence continues at coordinate 2,080 of JAICLG010000364.1, read as the reverse complement.
TTTCCGACAGCGAAATCTTGATCGTGTAATGATCCGCGCCGGGATCGATATCCACGAAGTAAACCACCAGGCTGTTGTCCTGCGGTTCCACCGCCAGGACGCCGCGGCCTTTTTTGTCGATCGATCTGGCGGAGCCGAAATCGACGGATTGGAGAAGCTTCAGCATTTCTGGACTGGCGAAGGTTTGACTCTTCTGCAGATCCCAGGTCTGACCGTTCACGCGCACTTCGCTTGGCCAGGCGTATTGGGTGTGCTTCCACTTCAATCCGTCGGGGGACACTTCAACAGTTTCGCTGCCGTCGACGGTCGCGGAGATTTCGAGCGTCACGCGGGCCAGCGATCGCGACGTCGTCGGGGTGCGCGGGCCGGATGAGACGTTGTCCGTCGAAACCGCATCGACGGCGACGTTGCTGCTTTGACCGCTGATGGGGGAGAGATGCAGCACGCCCGCGGCGATGTCGATGCGGGAGATGAAGTTCTGGAGAAACGTTCCGCCGAGCAGGCAATCCACGTCGCCGAGCGATTCGGGCAGAATCGCGCAGACGACATTTTTCGCAACGAACGGCCCGACGCGCAGCGAATCGAGTACGGCGACGCGCGCCTTGGTTTCCTTGCCGTTGGCGGCGACGAGCGTCACTTCCGGATCGTTCGGCTTGGGCTCAAGCTTGAGTTGCTTGGCGACCGCTTCGGTGATCGAAACATAGGCGGCGCCCGAGTCCACGACCATCGTCACCGGCGTCGATCCGTTGAGCGTCGTGTGCGCGCGCAGCACGCCACCCGCGATCTCGCATTTGACCATCGTCGCGTTGAGCGTGTTGCGCTGCTTCCGCAGGCGCGCCAGCTCGCTCTTGAACTGCTCGGACGGGCCGAGCCGGACTTTCATTTTTGGATTAGCGGCATTGAGATCAGCGAGCGCTGCGGTGACTTCACCGTCTGCGGCGAGCTTGTCGTACTGTTTTTGCGCATTGTCCATGCGATCGGCTAGCTCAAAAGTCGCGCCGATCGGGTCAACGGTCGGCGGAAGGAGTTTCTCGAGATCGCCGTACCGGCGCGCCATGTAACTGGCCGATTGCTCAATCGCGGTGTTTCGCGAGTTGACCTGCCCCACCAGCTGGTTGTACTGCTCGACGTTGCTCTGTTTGACCTTGGCCATCTGCGCGTCGATGGATTCGATCTCCTTCCGCAGGCGAAGAATTTTGCCGTACGCATAATCAATGTCATCTTCGATGGTCTTGCGCTTGGCGGCGTAGGCTTCGACCTGGCTTTCGGATTTGCGGATGTTCTTGAGCGAATCGGTGAGCTTGAGATCGTCGTCGAGGAGATAGAGCGGGCCGAACTTCGTCAGGCCTTTGGTCTTGAGCACATCCTGCGGCGATTTAGAGGCGGCGCCGGCATGTGCCGATGTCAGGCAGATGGAAAGGAGAAACACGATGCGCGCAATCGGTGCGATTTGACGACTCATCGGCCACACCCGTTTTGTAATGCCCGTGAAATGAACGGCGTTGGGAGGAAAGCTTAGCTTGGCCGGAAGACAAATGCGAAAGAATCGCGGCTGATATGCGTGTGCAAAAAAGAACCCCGAGACCTTTTGGATCTCGGGGTTCGGATTAATGCCGGCAGTGACCTACTTTCCCGCTGAAGCAGTATCATCGGCTTGGCAGGCTTAACGACCGTGTTCGGAATGGGAACGGGTGTGACCCTACCAATATAGCCACCGACAAAGACTCCGGTTCCGGTTTCCCGGAACCGGAGTCGCTTGTTTCAAGTGTAATGTGAGATTCTCTGGTCCGCTTACGTCGAACACGCTTTTTGCAAACCCACGGATAGCTATCCGTGGGCTTCAAACGATGATCGATAAAAGTGGTCAAGCAATCGACCGTTAGTACCGGTAACCTGAAAACTTTTCAGTTCTTACAGCTCCGGCCTATCAACCGAGTGGTCTACTCGGGGTCTCTCGGGAGCAAGCTCCCATGGATCTCTTGTCTTGGCATAGACTTCACGCTTAGATGCTTTCAGCGTTTATTCGTTCCGGACATAGCTACCCAGCCGTGCCGCTAGCGCGACAACTGGTACACCAGGG
>JAICLG010000193.1 GCA_025927515.1 Hyphomicrobium sp. | reverse complement strand
GGCCATTTTCGGATGCAGATGCCGAAAGACGCTGGCAACCGCATTGAAGAGACCCAGTTCGACGCGCCGATTCCACATCTCGACCTCGGCCTTTCCAAAGGCGCCCGTTCCAAACAAAGCGGGTGTGGGATGCAGTTCTTCGAAATAGCGACAGATGGCGACCGATTCCGAGATGGTTCGCCCGTCATCGAGGACGAGCACCGGCACGCGCTGCCACGGATTGAGTTCCGAGAAAGCAGCGGACCGGAGATCGCCGGCCATGAGATCGCGCTCCTCGCGAGGCACCTCAATTCCCTTCTCTGCCAGGAAAATGGCGACGCGCCGCGGATTTGGGGCTCTACGCGTTTCGATGATGTGCACGTGGTTTACCTCGGCTGCTTATGCTCGTCACGCCATTGGCGCGGCATCTGGAATTCGGAATCCCAAATCCCGCGATGGGCCGCTTTCGCTTCTCTCTCTTCCTTCCAGTAGCCGCCATAGGCCACCGCCATCCCGGACGCCACCATTGCAGCATTTACATCGCGGTCGCCTGTCCGGCAGTTGGCGAGCAGACGGCCGTAAACGTCCCGCTCGCTCACATCGCAGGTGACTGTCTTCCCGGCGATCAAGCGGCTCAAGGCTTCGCGCGCAGCCTCTCCACAGTTCCAGCTGACGCCCTTTCGAACACAAGTCTGGCTGCCTTCCGGCGCATCAATGCCTTTGAGGCGAACCTCGTAGGCACCCGCCCAGAGGCTGTCGCCGTCGATGGACCGTGCGAGCCCGCTAATTTTGGGAGGAAGCGGGTCGGTCCAGCGTTGCCGGAGCGCCTGGAGCCCGCCGCCACGACTTAGCAGGCCCATGACGACGGCCAGGGCTACCAGTGCTGCTAAATGCGCAGCCTTGAAGCGCCGTCGCCGCCTGAACCGGAACCGCTGCCGCATCACTCGGATCCTTCACAGCATAGAGACGGCTTTAAGCCTTGCATTAACGAATTATCGCCACTTTACGAAGGACGCTGCGCTTTCAAGTTGCAGCAACATATCGCTTGGGTGCGGCTCGCAATATGAACCACAACACAGAGCGCGTCGAAACGGCGGGCAAGGAGACGACGAAGCCTCCGCGCCGCAGCACGCCCGACGACGAACTCAAATCATTTCGCGACCGGCTGACCCACGGCACGGCGCACAAGCCCGAGTTCGAGTACGAACTCCTGACGATGTTCGCGCGCAACGAGACAAGCGCGCCTTTCGCCATGCCGGCTCTGTGCTTCATATTCTACATCGCATCGATGTTCTGGTCGTCGTTCATGGAAGCGACGATGTGGATCGCGATCGTGTCGATCTCGCGCGTGTATATGCTCGACCAGTGCCGCCGCCTGCTCGCCGCGCCGCGCGCCGAGGTCAACGTCGGGCAATGGCGCCGCCACTTCGTCCGCGTTGAACTTATGAATGGCCTGGCGCTGGCGGCATTCGCGCTGATAGGCATTTCGATGATACCGCCGGCGCATTCTTCACCGGCGACGTTCTCCTCACACGTGTTCATCTTCGCGACGCTGATGGTCGTGCTGGCGATCCGCATGACGTTCGCCTCCACGCTTCCGCGTGTATTCCTGGCCGGAACGGTACCGATGACGATCGCCGTTACCGGGCGTCTCTTCACTCTTGGCGATCCCTTCTATTTCGCGCTGGCTTCGATGGCGGTCGGCATTCACGTCTTCTTCGTTTATCTCGCGCGCGGCCTTCATTCGACAGCCCTCGCCATGGTCGAATACCGCGCCGAGAAAGACGGCTTGATCTCGGAGCTGGAGGAAGCAAGCGCCATCTCTGATGAAGCGCGGCGGCGCGCCGAAGCTGCCAACAAGGCGAAATCACGCTTTCTCGCGACGATGAGCCATGAGCTTCGAACCCCGCTCAATGCGATCATGGGCTTTTCCGAGGTCATGGAGAAGGAGCTGCTCGGTCCCATCGGCAGCGACCTCTATCGCGAATATGCGCGCAACATCTATACGAGCGGCGACCACCTTCTCGGCATCATCAACGAAATCCTCGATCTGTCGCGTATCGAGGCTGGCCGCTACGACTTGCAGGAAGAATCCATCCGCCTGACCGACATTGCCGAAGACTGCGAACGCCTCGTCAAGATCAAGGCCGATGCCCGGTCCCTGCAATTTGTCGACGATTTCGCCCCTGACCTGCCGCAGGTCTGGGCGGATCCGCGGGCGATGCGCCAGATCTGTCTCAATCTGCTTTCCAATGCATTGAAATTCACGCCCAAGGGCGGCCGTATCACGCTGTCCGTCGGACATACCTCGGACGGCGGGCAATTCATCACCATCGCCGATACGGGGCCAGGCATACCGAAAGACGAGATCCCGCGCGTGCTGCAGGCCTTCGGACAAGGCTCACTTGCGCATGAGACGGCAGAAGGCGGCACCGGACTTGGGCTGCCGATCGTCCAAAATCTGATCCATCTGCACGGCGGCACATTTGACCTGCAGTCGGAGTTGCGCAAAGGCACGGAGGTGACGGTGACGTTGCCACGCCAGCGCGTGCTTCAAACAATCACGCCGCTGCAACCACTTGGGCAAGAACGGCATCGGGATCCCGCGCCGCCACGGCCCGCGCGGCAGTCACGCCTGCGTGCCGCCTCTCCCTATGGATCATCGACACCCCATCGCGCCACGGGCGGAATCTGAGGTTCGCAATGTTTGCATTATTGCTGACAGTCATCCTGACGCTCGGCGGAGCGGTCTTGTTCGTCATTTGCGGCGGCTCAAACCTCGAAGCTTTGCAAGGTCCGCCGATCGCCATCGCGGTGATTGGAGCGCTGATCGTGCTCTATCTCCTTTCCATGCACGCAAGCGAGCATCGGATCGGCCGTCTGCCTGCCGTCATCGCGCTCATCGTCGTCGCGTTCGCCGGAGCCGCCATGTCGCGCCCCGATACCACTGCGAAGCTCGCTCATTACTTCGACGCGCCTAAGCATGACGATTATGGGCAGTTGGCGGCATTCCAAGGCCCCGCGTCGGTGCGGATTCGCAAGCTCGCCGACGGGTTCATTGCCACCTCCGAGATCAACGGACAGTCCATGTCCGCGCTCGTCGACAGCGGCGCTGCCACGGTCGTTCTGCGTCAGTCGGATGCTGAAAGGGCGGGCATCGATGTCCGCAGCCTGACGTTCGACACGCCGCTCAAGACGGCAAACGGCACCAGCTATCTGGCGCCAGTCCGACTCAAATCCGTGCGGATCGGCGATATCGTTGCGGACGATGTCGAAGCGCTCGTCGCCAAGCCCGGAACTCTTAACGAAAACTTGCTCGGTATGAGTTTCTTAAGGCGTCTCACGTCCTATGAGGTCGCCGGCGATTTCGTCACGCTGCGGCAATAGTCGGGAACGACGCGCCAGCTTTCGGCTCCCTGGAGTTTTCCTAATGTCTTCAGCGACGGCCAGCCTCTTTGTCTCCGTTGCACTTGCCGCCCTCGGCGCCGCCGGGTTCGCTTACACTCTGACGCATCCTGGCGTGGTCGCAAACTTCGCGAGCAAAATGCTTGCTGCTTCCGAGACGCTTCAAGACGACGAGCCTATATCGACAACCCCATCGGCTCGACGCGCGCAAGCCGTTTCGGATCCCGAACCCGGAAGCGTCTCCATTCCCGCAGGTGACTACGGGCATTTCCGGACTGAAGCCGAGATCAACGGTCGGTCTATCGACGTTATGGTCGATACCGGCGCGTCTCTCGTCGCCTTGACCCAAGAGGACGCGAACCGCCTCGGCATCTATGTTCGTCCGGACGATTTCACACATACGGCAAAAACGGCCAACGGTACGGCGCGCGTCGCCCCGGTTACGATCTCGCGCATCACAATCGGTGATATTACAGTGCGCAACGTGCCAGCCGTCGTGTCGGAGAGAGGGAAATCGGACCAGACACTGCTTGGAATGTCATTTTTGGGGCGACTTTCTCGCGTCGAAATGCGCGGCGGAACCCTGGTGCTGCAAGAATAGTTCCTCTAAGTCTCTCACCCAAATGCTGATGGACATCTGCGCGGCCGGTTCCGATTGCCGTGCAACGGACAATGTTAAACGGGATGGATTGCATGCTGCCTAAGCCTCGTGCCGACCTCAAACCCAACACAGCCGATTTTGAGCGTTTTGCACTCGTCAAGCCGACCGGCTTCCGGGAATACGATGCACGCTGGCTATTTCCCGACGAAATCAACCTGATGGGACTCAATGCCGTCGGCCTCGGCATGGCGACGCTCTTCACGCGGCGCGGTGTACCGAGACGCATCGTGGTCGGGCATGACTATCGCTGGTATTCGGGTGCCGTGAAACAAGCACTGATGACAGGGCTGTTGGCCGGCGGATGCGAAGTCCACGACATCGGCTTAGCATTATCGCCGATGGCCTACTTCGCGCAGTTCGAACTCGACGTCGAGGGCGTCGCGATGGTCACGGCCAGCCACAACGACAACGGCTGGACCGGGATCAAGATGGGCTTGTCGCGTCCGCTAACGTTCGGTCCCGATGATATGTCGGAGTTGAAGTCGATCGTCCTCAACGCGGACTACGAAACGCGAACCGGTGGCCGTTACATTTTCGTGCCGGACATGGCCGAGCGCTACATCAAATCCTTGACCGACCGGCCGAAGCTGAAGCGCCGCCTGAAAGTCGTTGCAGCGTGCGGCAACGGGACGGCGGGCGCCTTTGCGCCGCAAGTTCTGTCCGCCGCCGGATGCGACGTCGTTCCGCTGAACGTCGATCTCGACTACTCCTTCCCGAACCACAATCCCAACCCCGAAGACATGAAGATGTTGAATGCCGTCTCGGCGAAAGTGCTTGAGACCGGCGCCGACGTCGGGCTTGCCTTCGACGGTGACGGCGATCGATGCGGCGTCGTTGCGAACGACGGACACGAGATCTTCGCCGACAAAGTCGGGGTCATGCTTGCGCGTGATATTTCCTCGCTTCACAAAAACGCGAAGTTCGTTGTCGACGTGAAATCGACGGGCCTCTTCACCACCGATCCCGTGCTTATCGCGAACGGGGCGACCACGACCTATTGGAAGACCGGCCACAGCTACATCAAACGCTTCAGCTTTGAGAACAAGTCTCTCGTCGGCTTCGAGAAGTCCGGGCACTTCTTCTTCAACGAACCGCTGGGGCGCGGCTACGACGACGGCCTCGTCTCGGCGCTCGCCGTCTGCGACATGCTCGATCGAAATCCGGGCAAGTCAATTGCGGAACTCAGGGACGCTCTGCCGAAGACGTGGAGTTCGCCGACGATGTCGCCGCATTGCGACGACGAAAAGAAGTACGACGTCGTCGAACGCATCACCGCGCACTACCAACGACAGAAGGAAACGGGCGGCCACGTCGCGGGACAAGCCATCCGTGATTTGATCACGGTCAACGGCGTGCGCGTAATGCTTGAAGACGGCACGTGGGGTCTCGTCCGAGCATCGTCGAACAAGCCGGAGCTTGTCGTCGTCGTCGAGAGCCCGACGTCGGAAACCAACATGAAAGCGATCTTCAAGGATATCGATCAGCAGCTGTCACGCTTTCCGGAAGTCGGCGAATACAATCAGAAGATCGCTGTCTGATCGGTTCGGGCGCGAACCCGTCAAAGCCGGATGCGGCTGCTCAAGCCGAAGCGGCCAACTCGGTCATAAGGGTTCAGAGAAGGCGCCTGCCGTCGGCAGCCGCATCAAGCTGCAAAGGATTGGCGATCCTGGCCAGATCGTGTTTCCCCAAGATCTATTGCTGCGCGCAGCACATCGGCATTAGCTGCCAGCTGTGTTGCGCCTTCGC
>JAICLG010000321.1 GCA_025927515.1 Hyphomicrobium sp. | reverse complement strand
CGGATTGTCCGCCTGCGCGGTCACGCGATAGGTGCGCCCGAGAATGTTGAAGTCGTTGACGAACGCCGACCCCATATAAACGGACAGAGCTTCGAACACGCGGCTGATCGGAACGCCGAGCTGCTCGGCTTTCGTGCGGTCGATGTCGGCATAGACTTCGGGCGTCCGCACGTTGAAGAGCGTGAACGCCTGCGCAAATCCCGGCTGGCGTCCCGTCGTTCCCGCCATCGCCCAGGCCGCATCCTCAAGCGCCGGAAGCCCGCGCCCGCCCTTGTCCTGAACGTAGCCCTTGAGGCCGCCGCCGGTTCCGATGCCCGGCACGGATGGCGGCTCGATGACGAGCACGAACGCGTCTTTCAGCTGCGCCATCTGCTGGCGGAGATCCGCGAGGATCTTATCTTTCGTAAGGCCGGTGTGAACTCGCTGCTCGAACGGCGCGAGATTGACGAAAATGACGCCCGTGTTGGGAGCGTTCGTGAACGTCGCCCCGTCGAAGCCGACGAATGCCACGGCGTGGATGATGCCGGGACGCGACAACAGGATATCGGAGGCTTTGCGGACGACGGCGTCCGTTCGTGTCAGTGTCGAGCCCGGCGGAAGCTGAATGGCAATGATCAGATAGGCGCGATCGAGTGTCGGAATGAGACCCGTCGGCGTTGATATGAGGCGGCCATAGGTCAGGTAGAGCAGGCCGCAATAGATCAGGATCAGGACAACGCTGATCTTGATCAGCTTTCCGGTCAACCACGCGTAGCCATGCGACAGGCTCGAAAAAGCCCAATTGAACCCGCGGAAGAACAGGCGCAACGGAGCCCCGAGAATGCGCGAAAGCACATTCCGCTTTTCGCCCTCTCGATGATGCGGTTTCAGCAGCACGGCCGCCATGGCAGGAGACAGAGACAGCGAAACGATCAGCGAAATCGCCGTCGATGCAGCGATCGTGATTGCGAACTGCCGGAAGAACGTACCCTGCAGGCCGGTGATGAAGGCCGTCGGTAGAAAGACGCCGATGAGAACCAGCGAAATCGCGATCAACGCGCTTCCGACTTCGTCCATCGTCTTGTGGGCGGCTTCCTTCGGACTGAGGCCACGCTCGATATAGCGCTCGACATTCTCGACCACGACGATGGCGTCATCGACGACGATGCCGATGGCCAGCACGAGACCGAACAGCGACAGCGTATTGAAGGTGATCCCGACGGCGCTCATGACGAAAAAGGTGCCGATCAGCGATACGGGAATCGCCAGGATCGGGATGATCGCGGCGCGCCACGTCTGCAGAAACAAAATGACGACCAGCACGACGAGCACGATGGCTTCGCCGAGCGTGCGCACCACGGCGTCGATGGAGAATTGGATGAACTCGGTCGGATCATAGACGATCGTGTAATCGAGACCAGGAGGGAAGCTCTTCTTCAGCTTCTCCATCTCAGACTTGACGGCCGCCGAGGTCGCGAGCGCGTTCGAGCCCGGCTTCTGAAAGAGGACAAGGGCCGTCGCGTTGCGATTATCGAGGTAGGCGTTGACCGTATAATCCTGTGCGCCGAGCTCGACGCGGGCGATGTCCCGGACGCGCACGACCTGTCCGCCTGGTTCAGCCCTGACCACGATGTCTTCGAACTGACTGGGAGAGGTCAAGCGACCCAGAGTCTTGACGTTGAGCGTAAAGCCCGCGTCGGATGTTGCGGGCGGCTGATTGATGGAGCCGGCGGCAACCTGAAGGTTCGCCGCCTGCAGCGCTGCCACGACTTCGCCCGCCGTCAAGCCGCGCGCCGCGATCTTGTCGGGATCGAGCCAGACGCGCATCGAATAATCGCGCGCGCCTTGGACCACCAGATCACCCACGCCCTCGACGCGCGTCAGCACGTCTTTCACATAGAGCGTCGCGTAGTTCGAAATGTACTGCTGATTGCGCGAGCCGTCCGGCGAAACCATGTGCACGACCATCATCAGGTCGGGCGAAGCCTTGCGGACGGAAATGCCCAGGCGGCGCACGTCTTCCGGAAGCCGCGGCTCGGCGACAGCGACGCGATTTTGCACCAGCACCTGTGCCTGATCGACGTTCGTCCCCGGCTTGAAGACGACGCTGATCGTGAGCTGACCATCCCCCGTCGACTGCGAGTTGATATAGAGCATGTCGTCGACGCCGTTGACTTCCTGCTCGATCGGCGTCGCCACGGTTTCGGCGATCACCTGCGCGGAAGCACCCGGATACGTCGCGTGAATGCTGACGGTCGGCGGCGCGATTTCAGGATATTCGGCGATCGGCAGGAAGTTAAGCGAGATCAGCCCGAGAATCGTGATGATCATCGAGACGACGGACGCAAAGATCGGCCGGTCTATGAAGAAATGACTGAGGCGCATCGGACTGCTGGGCTCTTGGATTCTGGATCAGTTCTGGGCAGTCTTTTCCGCTTTGATGATACCGTTCGTCGGCACCACTTTCGTTCCCGGCCGGATTGCAGGATTCGCGACGCCTTCGATGACCACGCGGTCGTCTGCCGTGAGTCCCTTTTTAATAATGCGCAAGCCGTCATGCATCTTGCCGGGGGTCACGGGTGTCGCGACGATGACGTTGTCTGCATTGACCGTATAGACGATCTTGTGTGCCTGATCGGATAGAATGGCCGTATCCGGAATGAGAAACGCGTCGATGTCCCCGGCATAGAGTTCCATCCGCGCGAAGATTCCAGGCGAAAAAAGCCCGTCTTTATTGCTGAGAATGGCACGGCCCCGCAGAGTGCCGGAATGCTCGTTGAACGCATTGTCGACGAAATCCATCGTGCCTTCGTGGTCCCAATCGTCTTCGTCGGCGAGCTTGATGCGCACCGGATTTGCCGTAGTGCGCGACGAGGCACGCCGTCCCGAGTTATTCAACCGCGTGTAGCGCAGATAATCAGCTTCCGAAGCATCGAACACGAAATGAATGGGATCGATCGTAACGATCGTCGCCATCAGCGTCGCATTGACCTGACCGCCGATGACAAGGTTGCCGACGTCGATTTTCTTGTCCGAGATGCGGCCCGAAATGGGGGCGCGAACCTCTGCCCATTCAAGATTGAGTTCCGCCGCCTTCAATTGTGCCGCCGCCGCCATGACCTGAGCCTGTGCGACGCCCAACGTCGATTTGCGCTGTTCGTAAACTTGCTCGCTGAGCGCTTTCGACTCGACCAGCGGTGCCGCGCGGGCGAGATCGGCCTTTGCGAATTCGACCTGCGCATGCGCTCGCGCGACCTCCGCCTTTGCCGCCTCGACCGCGATCTCGAATGGCCGCTTATCGAGCGTGAAGAGCAGGTCTCCCTGCTTGACGTCGGAGCCTTCCTTGAAGTTCACCTGATCGACATAGCCGCTGACGCGCGGCCGCAGTTCAACGCGCTGCACGGCTTCGAAGCGGCCCGAAT
>JAICLG010000246.1 GCA_025927515.1 Hyphomicrobium sp. | reverse complement strand
GTGCGGGGCTGTCGGGATGCGCCGGTGCGGGCCGGAGTCAAAGCGGGCATCAAGGCCCGGAAAACGGGCGCGGAATGCCTCGAGGGCACGCTCGCGGCTGCCAGGAAAACGGACTTCCTCCCAGATCTCGTAGAGGCGGCGCGGGTCGCAGGCGTAGCGGCGCTGCAGATCGACCGGGCGAATGCGCAGCCAGCGAGCGATCCAGATATCGACGGCGTCGTCCTCGGTCAGCGGACGCCGCGCGACGGGAGGTGGAGGCTCAACGAGGAATGCGGTGGCCATGAGATACGGTTCGTCGCTTCTTTGCTTCGTATGACGCGGGACGCGATGCTTGACGTCGGCCGCGATCCGCGATTGATCGCGCCCAGAAGATTAGGAACCGAACATAGCAAACCGATGGCCATTAGGTCGAACGTCATCCCGGCGCAGGCCGGGATCCGCCCAAGCGTCTCCTGAAATTCGGAACGCAGGCCTGGACGGATGCCCGCCTTCGCGGGCATGACGAAGTTATGGGAGCAGCGGCTTCCGCATCAAAGCGAGTGATGAATTGATCCTATTTCCAGCCATCGATTTGAAGGACGGGCAGTGCGTCCGGCTGAAGCTCGGCGAGATGAACGCCGCGACGGTGTTCAACGACGATCCGGCGGCGCAGGCGCTCGCCTTCGAGCGGCAGGGCTTCAAATATCTGCATATCGTTGATCTGAACGGCGCGTTCGAAGGCAAGCCGGTCAATGCAACGGCGGTCGAAGCGATCCTCAAAGCGATCAAGATGCCGGCGCAGCTCGGCGGCGGCATCCGCGATCTCGCGACGATCGAGATGTGGTTAGACAAGGGCATTCGCCGCGTCATTCTCGGGACGGTCGCGGTGCGCGATCCGGCGCTGGTCAAAGAAGCAGCAAGACGGTTTCCTGGCCGCGTGGCTGTCGGCATCGATGCCAAGGGCGGCAAGGTCGCCGTCGAAGGTTGGGCTGAGACGTCCGAGCTGACCGCTATCGATCTTGCGAAGCGGTTCGAGGATGCAGGCGTCGCTGCGATCATTTATACGGACATCGAGCGCGACGGCGTGCTGAAGGGTCTCAATTTGCCGGCCACGGCGGCGTTGGCGCGGGCAACGGGGATTCCGGTCATTGCATCGGGCGGGCTTGCTTCGATCGCGGACGTGCGCGAGCTCAAAAAGCCAGACTACGCCATGCTCGAAGGCGCGATCACCGGCCGCGCCCTCTATGATGGCCGCATCGATCCCAGAGAAGCACTTCAACTTTTGGAAACGGCATGAAAATTGGTGACAAGGTTCGCGTGGAGCGGATGCCTGATGGCCTTCCCCCCGACAACAAGCAATTGCAGACGCTCTTTCGCGGCTGTCTCGGGAAGACTTTTCCGATCGTCAAGCTCGACGGCGATCTCGTCGAGCTGCATGTCGGCGAAGTCTTCGGCAAGCCTGCGGACTATCATCAGATCTGGCTCGAGCAGGGTCAGGTAAAGCTGGTCGAGGCCTGAGTTTTGAACGTGATGCCGCAATCCGCGCTGGCCGAATCGGACATGCCGCCCGAGATCGCGCGACGCCGCACGTTCGCGATCATCTCGCATCCCGACGCGGGCAAGACCACGCTGACGGAAAAGCTCCTCTTGTTCGGCGGCGCGATCCAGATGGCAGGCGCCGTCAAGGCGCGGGGCGAACGCCGGCGCACGCGTTCCGACTGGATGCAGATCGAGCAGCAGCGCGGCATCTCGGTGACGTCGTCAGTGATGACGTTCGAGCGCAACGGCATCGTCTTCAATCTGCTCGATACGCCGGGGCACTCCGACTTCAGCGAAGACACATATCGCACGCTGTCGGCGGTGGACGCCGCCGTGATGGTGATGGACGCGGCGAAGGGCATCGAAAGCCAGACGCGCAAGCTGTTCGAAGTTTGCCGCCTGCGCGATATTCCGATCATAACCTTCATCAACAAGATCGACCGCGAGGCGGAAGACCCGCTGACGCTGCTTGACCAAATCGCATCGGATTTGGCGCTCGATCTCGTGCCGATGGCGTGGCCGGTCGGCATGGGGTCGGATTTTCGTGGCGTTCTGGATCTCGTGGGCAACAAGATCCTGCTGCCCGAAAGCGACGAGCGCGGCGCCCCGTTTGGGCACGCGGAGCCGCTGGCCGAGCTTTCCGACATCCGTAAAATTCCGGGCATCGATGAGCGGATCGCCGACCGGACACTCGAAGGTGTCGAGCTGGCGCAAGGTGCTCTTCCGCAATTTGATCTTGAAGCCTTCCGCGAGGGGCATCTGTCGCCGGTTTTCTTCGGCAGCGCGCTCAAGAACTTCGGTGTCGAGCAGTTGCTCGATGCACTCGGCGCGTGGGCGCCGGGCCCGCTCGCCCGCAAGGCGACGCAGCGGATCGTTCAGCCCGGTGAAGGCCAGGTGACGGGCTTCGTGTTCAAGGTGCAGGCCAACATGGACCCGAACCATCGCGATCGCATTGCGTTCGTGCGGCTCTGCTCCGGCCGGTTCAAGCGCGGCATGAAGCTTCTGCACGTGCGCGACAACAAGGCGATGACGGTCGCGTCGCCGACGTTCTTCTTCGGCCAGGGACGCGAGACGGCTGACGAAGCATGGGCCGGTGACATCATCGGTGTTCCGAACCACGGGACCTTGCGTGTCGGCGATACGCTCACCGAAAAGGAAAGCCTGAAGTTCACGGGCATCCCGAACTTTGCGCCCGAGCTTTTGCGGCGCGTTGTCATTCAGGATGCGATGAAGGCCAAGCAGCTCAATCGCGCGCTGGATGATCTTGCGGAAGAAGGCATCGTGCAGGTCTTCACCCCGATCGCGGGGGGGCGGCAGATTCTCGGCGTCGTCGGGCAACTGCAGTTCGAAGTTCTGCAATCGCGCGTCGCCAACGAGTACGGCGTCCCGGTGACGCTGGAGCAGTCGCCCTATGAGCTGGCGCGATGGATCTCGGCGGACGATCCGGCGCAATTGCAGAAATTCGTCAATGCGCATCGGGGCGAGATCGCCACCGACCGCGACGGGGCGCAGGTGTTCCTCGCCGAGAGCGCCTGGATGCTGAAATACAAAGGCGAGAAATTTCCCGATATAAAATTCGCCGCGCTCCGGGAACGCGGCGAATAAATCGTTTTAGGTTCTGAAGTTGTCAGACCGAAATGTTGGGGCCGCGGGGCCGGGGATCGTTGAAGCGGTCTTCGACCTTTTCGAGCCAGGTATACAAGGCGGCTTCGAGCGCGTCCGTTTGCGCGGAAACCTTGCTGTGCTGCAGCTCCGTAATCGTCGCTTCGCTGTCGAGCGATCCCCGAATGGCCTCGTGCTGCTCGATGAATTGACTCAAAGCGTCGGCATGTTCGTCCATGAGGCCGCTGGCTTCGAGTTGCGTGCGCGCCTGTGCTATTCGATCGTGCAGAGCGGATAAGCGGGCCCTGAGGTTCAATGGTGCGAAGTCGTCGGCCATCGAAAGATATTCCTTATGCAAGGGCAACTCCAGAGTCTGCGCAGCTACGCAAAACTCCAGAACGCCATGTGCCGTAAACAGTTCCCCGCAGAACTTGGTTTATGCCTCGACGGCACAGCACGCAACATGATAGCCGGATTTGCCAACATCGCTCAATGAATTTAGCTCCATAATGATATGCTGAAGATCCGCATCATACCCTGCCTCGACGTCAAGGACGGCCGCGTCGTCAAGGGCGTTAATTTTGTCGATCTGATCGATGCCGGCGATCCGGTCGCGGCCGCGGCCGCGTACGACGCGGCGGGAGCGGACGAGCTATGCTTTCTTGATATCACGGCGAGCAACGAAAACCGCGACACGATTTTTGATGTCGTCGAGCGGACGGCGAATCGCTGCTTCATGCCGTTGACGGTCGGCGGCGGCGTTCGAACGGTCGAAGACATTCGTAAGTTGCTCGAAGCCGGCGCCGACAAGGTGTCGATCAACACCGCGGCCGTGAACAATCGCGACTTCGTCAAAGAGGCGAGCGAGAAATTCGGCGCGCAATGCATCGTCGTTGCGATCGACGCAAAGAAAGTCTCGGCGGAAGGCGAGCCGCCGCGCTGGGAGATCTTTACGCATGGCGGACGCAAGCCGACCGGTATCGATGCGGTCGCCTATGCGCGCGAAGTCGCGGACCTCGGTGCGGGCGAAATCCTGCTCACCTCCATGGATCGCGACGGAACGAAAGCCGGGTTCGACGTCGCGCTGACGCGCGCGATATCGGATGCGGTTTCAATTCCCGTTATCGCGTCGGGTGGCGTCGGGACGCTTGAACATTTGGTTGATGGCGTGCGCGAAGGGCATGCAAGCGCCGTGCTTGCCGCTTCGATCTTTCACTTCGGGACGTACTCGATCCCCGAGGCCAAGGCATTCATGGCCGACGCGGGATTGCCGATGCGGATGGACTGAGCGCGACTCCCGTCCAACGGTCCTTCCTCTTTCGTCATCCCGGCGAAGGCCGGGATCTGTCCTGGCCTGCTGTCGGGCAAACTATCCCGGGTGGGACGGAGGCCCGCCTTCGCGGGCATGACGGTAAAACGGGAGTCAGCGCAAATCCGGCG
>JAICLG010000181.1 GCA_025927515.1 Hyphomicrobium sp. | reverse complement strand
ACGTGGTGTTTGCGTGATTCGTCCGGTGAGGGCTCGCTTACGGAAGGTATCTGCGCACTGACCAGCCGCCAGTCGAAGGTATCGGGATCGCTGCCATAGCGCATCACCGTGAACACGTGCGTTCCGACGGGTCCGGGCAGCGGCGCGACGTCGATGGGGGCTTCGAGCACAGGTTCGAAGCCTTGCCGGACATAGATCCGCTGGGCTTGCAGACTGACGAGCACCGATACCGGTTTCGAGCGCAAGCGCATTTCCTTGTTAGCGTCGGCCAAGGCTCTCTCTGCGGAAGCTAAATCCGCCTGCGCGTCGCGTGCGGCGTTGGTTGCGGCATCACGCGCGGATTTCGCGACCCAATACTGAGCCTGGACGTCAGCAAAACTCAGTTCGCCTTTCGCGGCCGCGATGCGCGCGGCGTCGGCTTCGCGCGTCCGATCCAGCAGCGCCTTCTGAAGTTCCGGTTCGCGATCAGGAAATTGGCCGGAGTTCGTCTCCGCGCTCGTCGCGGTTCTCATGTATTTCTCGAAAGCGCGGATCGCGTCTGCCTGCTTTTTCTCAGCAGCTCTGACAGCAGCCCGGAGCGGCTTCGCTCCACGCTGGGCGCTGCGGAGCCGATCACGCGCTGCGGACAAATGTTTTGCGGCCTGCGCGGCTTTTGCCTTGGCGGCCGATTGCGCCACGTCTGCGATGTTCAGCGCAGCTTTGAGGCTTGCGAGCTTATCGCGCATCATCTGATCGGCTTCGACGCGCGTCGCCGGGTGACGCTGCGGGTGGCGTGGCGCACCGGCGACGGATGGGGAGAGTCCAGGCGAAAATCCAATCAGGAGGGGAAGTTCGCCCCGGGCGTCGGTCGTCGTGCCATCGGGTTGGTCGTTGACGGCGACGCGGGCCGGTTCCACCGCTCCCATGTTCATCGAGGTTGCGTCATCGAGGGGTAGCGGCTTGAAGAGCTTCGGGCTGCTGAAAGCGATGGGCCGCGCGTCGTCGGACGCGACGATCACGCGATCGCCGATTTTCGTCAGACCGTAAAGCTGCCGTGAGAAGCTATAGGGAAGACGGATGCAGCCGTGGGAGGCGCGGAAACCCGGAACGACCCCGGCATGCAACGCAATCCCAGACCAGGTGATGCGCTCCATGTACGGCATGCTGGCGCCGGAATAGATGTTGCTCCGGTGGCGCACGTTCTTTTCGAGAATTGAGAAAACGCCTGTCGGCGTTGCAAATCCCGGCCGGCCGCTGGATATCCGCGAACCGGCAATTTCGCCGGTCACATCATAGACGCGGACGCGCTGGTTCCTGAGGGAAACGACGAGAATGAGCGGTGAATCGGGCGTCGGAGCGTTGAGTGCCGCGGGCGTACGATCCGATTTGTCGTGGGCACTCGCGAAAGGCGCTCCGGCGACGACAAAGGCCGTCGCAATAGCTGCAACGTAGCGCAGCTTGCCTGTCCTCGAATGCTTGCACAAACGATGCACGCGACCACCCGACGCCGAACCAGACCCGTCATCGCGGCCAAATCCCGGTCACGACGACAACAGCAGTGCCCAGGAATTTGTTATAAGGCCGGGTCGGGACCCGCAACGCTGGTCATCGGCGATGCCTGCATTGGAAGGCCGAGCTGTTGCACCAACTCCACGTTTTTCGCGGGCCTTAGCTTTTGCTGTGCATGATCCGTGGTTAATTCACCAGTCTGGTAGCCCTTCACGGGCTTCTTGGCTGGCGGCTGAGCCGTGAGGTTCGTAAACTCCCCCGGCGCGCATCGTCGTCACCGCAGGCGATACGCTCGAAAAGCTGGCTACCGAAACGATCGGAGAACAATGTCGATCCACTTCAAGCGCCGCCGTCTGATGGCGCCCGACATTACGTCGCGAAAGGGTGGCGAGCCCATCGTGGCGCTGACATCCTATCACGCACACACGGCCGCGATTGCCGACAACCATTGCGATTTTCTGCTGGTTGGCGACAGTCTCGGCATGGTGATGCACGGCTATGAATCGACGGTGCCGGTGCCGCTGGAGCTTATGATCATGCACGGCAAGGCCGTCGTGCGCGGTTCGAAGCGTGCCCTCATCATCATCGATATGCCGTTCGGCACCTACGAGGAGAGCCCCGCTATCGCCTTCCGTAATGCCGCAAGGGTGATGAAAGAAACCGATTGCGGCGGGGTGAAACTCGAAGGCGGGCGGCGCATGGCGGAAACCGTGCGATATCTCGTGGACCGCGGTATTCCGGTCATGGCGCACATCGGGCTGACGCCGCAGTCGGTGAACGTGCTCGGCGGGTTCAAGACGCAAGGACGCACTGTCGATCAGTGGCACGCCATCGAAGAGGATGCGCGGCTCGTGGCGGAGGCCGGCGCGTTCGCGATCGTGCTCGAGGCGATGACGGCGCCACTCGCGGAGCGGATCACCAAGGCCGTTCCCATTCCGACCATCGGCATTGGGGCCTCTCCCGGCTGCGACGGGCAGATCCTCGTCATGGAGGATATGCTCGGGCTGTCTCCTAGCGTTCCCAAATTCGTCAAGAAATTCGGAGCCATTGGTGCGGCTATCGATCGTGCCATCGGCGCCTATGCCGACGAGGTCCGAGCCCGCACGTTTCCAGCGCCGGAACACACATATTCGGTTAAGGCCGACAATGGCACCGCGGCGCCGGCCCCGCAGCGAGCCACGAAAAAGCCGAAGACTTCGAGCACTTAGCGGCGTTATCGCGGGGATTTGCTCGCCAATACCGCCGAATTTGCGAGCAGGGCTTGCCCCGGACGACTGCTTCGCTATCTATGCCCGCCAAGTGGGACGGCCGCTGGTATGGTCCGCCCCGTGATAATGGCAACTGCCCGGAGCTTAGGGACATACGATGGCCGACAATCATGACAGTCTGTTGCGTGAGGTGGAGGACGAAATCCGCCGCGAACGGATGGAGAAGCTTTGGCAGCAATATAACGGTGTCATTTTTGCTGTTGCGGCGCTGATTGTTCTTGGAGTCGGCGGCTACAAGTACCTGGAAACGCGGCGCATGGCGGCGGAGCAGACCGCCGGGGCGAATTTTGCGGCCGCACAGAACCTCAGCGACGACAAGAAGAAGACCGAAGCCCAGGAGGCCTTCAAAAAGATCGCCGACAACGGGCCGGCCGGTTTTGCGGCTCTCGCGAAATTGCAACTTGCCGGGGCGCAAGTGAATGCGGGCAAAACATCCGATGCCATCGCGACTTATGAATCGCTCGCAAAGGATTCGGGCGCGGACAATCTGTTGAAAAGCTTTGCACAACTACAGGCCGCATCGCTTCGATTGCCTGATGCGGACTATGCGGAAATCCAGAATCGATTGACACCTTTGGCGGCCGACGATGCGCCGTTCAGCCAGAGTGCGCGTGAACTGCTCGGCATCGCCGCCTACAGGGCCAAGAAGTATGACGAGGCGCGCAAGTATCTCGAACCGCTGCTGGTCGATCCAAATGCGCCGCAAGGACTTCAGGATCGGGTGAAGGTGGTCATGGGCGATATCGCGGCTGCCGAGGTTGCGAACACCGCCAAGGCAGCTGCGGCGCAGACGACGAAGCCTTCAACGACCGGATCAGCGGCTGAGGGGAAGCCCGCTGACACGGACGCCAAGCCGAAAGCTGACGCCTCGGCGGGCACGGACAAGAAGCCCTGACAGGGCACTCGACGGAGAGGAGGGGACTACTTGAGCAGGGGGAGAGACGACAGACGCATTCGCGCTTTGCCGTTATTGGCTGTCTGCGCCATGATTTCTCTGCTTGGGGGCTGCGCCGGCGGTGGATTGCCGTCGCTGCCCAAGATTACCGAGCTCAATCCGTTCAAGGAAAAGCAGCAGCCGCTTCCAGGCCGCCGCATCCCGGTCATCGAGTCGACGGAAAGCCTCGGTGACAATCTCGCCGATGCCGACAAGCCCGTCGTTTTGCCGCCGGTGCACAGCAATGACGCCTGGCCGCAGCCGGGCGGCGAGCCCAACAATGTCACGGGCAACCTGGCGCTGTCCGGGCCTCTGCACCAAATGTGGAGCGTCAGTGCCGGGGAAGGCTCGTCGAAAACGGGACGGGTGACGGCAAGTCCGATCGTCTTTGGTGGACGCATCTATACGCTCGACGCGGCAGCCACTCTTTCGGCCTTCTCGCTATCGGGCAGCAAAATCTTCTCGGTCTCGACGAAACCCGAGGGTGAAGTGGGCCTCGGTGGATACGGCGGGGGCCTCGCTGCCGAGAATGGCCGCCTTTACATTGCCAACGGCTACGGGGTCGTCGCCGCTCTCGATCCGTCGAACGGCAAGACGATCTGGATGAAGAATATCGACGTTCCGGTGCGTGCGGCACCGACGGCTGCGGGCGACAAGCTCTATGTTCTTGCAATGGATGGGCGTTTCTATTGCCTGAGCGGCATCGACGGATCGGAGGTGTGGTCGGCGCGCGGTTTGCCTCAGACGGCCAGCCTGATGTCCTCGACCAGTCCTGCCGTCGACAGCAATATGGTCGTCGTGCCGTTCCCGTCGGGCGATATCATCGCTTACAAAATCGCGGACGGCTCCGCGGTTTGGACCGAAAATCTGTCGCGAACCCGGCAAACATCGCAGATCGCGTCGATGAGCGACGCGGCTCGGCCGGCGATCGACAACGGCGTCGTCTTCGCCGTTGGCCATGCCGGGCGAATGATCGCAGCCCAGGCGGAGACAGGCGAACGGCTATGGTCGTTAACCATTCCCAGCTCGCAGCCGCCGTGCGTTGCGGGGGATACGATTTATGTCGTTGATACCGGCGGCCACGTCGCGGCTCTTGCCCGGTCCAGTGGCAAAACCAGGTGGACGATGCAGTTGCCGAAAGCGAAGTCCTGGGCGGGTCCCGTGCTTGCGTCCGGCACGCTGTGGCTCGTTTCGGATGCCGGCCAGGTCGTAGGCGTCGACGCGGTGACAGGTAAGCTCGGCAGTCAGGTCAGCGTCGGACAAGAAACGTTCATCCCGCCGATCGTCGCGCAGGGTCACATGTTCGTATTGACTGACTCTGCAAAACTCATCGCGCTCAACTAGGAATTGCGTTAGAGACGCGCGATGCCTGCGCGCCGAGCGCGTGCGGGCTTTTCATCCATTTCAACCGTTCGACGGCCAATCTCCCTTGTCATTGTCAGCGCATAGTCCTGTGGTCGCCATTGTGGGCCGCCCGAATGTCGGTAAATCGACGCTCTTCAACCGGCTCACCGGTACGCGGGCGGCATTGGTGTCGGATCTGCCCGGCTTGACCCGCGACCGCCGGGAAGGAACCGCCGATATCTTCGGTGTCGAGCTACGGCTGATCGACACGGCGGGGCTCGAAGAAGCGCGCCAAGGTACGATCGCCGATCGCATGCGCAAGCAGACGGAGCAAGCAATCGCCGCGGCCGATCTCGTCCTTTTCGTCATCGACGCGCGGGCGGGCGTTACCGCCGCCGACAGCGCCTTCGCGCGGATTGCGCGCCATTCCGGCAAGCCCGTCGTCCTCGTCGCCAACAAGGCCGAAGGCCGTCAGGGGACCGACGGCGTGCTTGATGCCTTCTCGCTTGGTCTCGGCGCGCCCATCGCCATATCCGCCGAGCACGGCGAGGGAATAGGCGATCTGGCGATGGATGTGACGGCGGCGCTCGGGCTGAAGCTGCCGCCCGTTACGAAAAAGCGGCGCGACGCCGATGTGCAACCGGCCCCCTCCGAGGAACCGGCGCAGGACACGCGGCCGAAGCCGATACGAGTTGCGATCGTCGGCCGTCCCAACGCGGGCAAGTCGACGCTCGTCAATGCGCTGCTCGGCGAAGACCGGATGATCACCGGGCCGGAGCCCGGACTGACGCGCGACAGCGTTTCGAGCGAACTCGATTACAAAGGTCAACCGATCCTTCTGTTCGATACGGCGGGGCTGCGGCGCAAGGCGAAAATCACTGAGACGGCGGAAAAGCTCTCAGCGAGCGATGCCGTGCGCGCCATTCGCTTCGCCGAAGTTGTGGTTTTGCTGATTGATGCGGAACGTCCCTTCGAGCATCAGGATCTGACAATCGGACATCGCATTACGGAAGAGGGGCGCGCGTTCGTCGTTGCGATCAACAAGTGGGATCTCGTTCAGGAAAAGCAGAAGACGCTGCGCGATCTGAAGAAGACCGTTGCGGAAAGCCTGGCGCAGGTACCGAATGTTTCCGTCATCCCGATCTCTGCGCGTTCTGAAAACGGTCTCGACCAGCTAATGACTGCGATCACCAAGGCGCACGCAACGTGGAACAGGCGCGTCTCGACTCCGCAGCTCAATCGTTGGCTCGAAGAAGCGCTGGGACGGCACGCTCCGCCGGCTGCGGCAGGACGGCGCATCAAAATCCGGTACATCACGCAGCCGTCGACGCGTCCGCCGACGT
>JAICLG010000218.1 GCA_025927515.1 Hyphomicrobium sp. | reverse complement strand
CGAATTAATGGCCCACCAGTTGTCTGGACCCTGCGTTCCTCATGGCCGAATCCGTGTCGTGCCGAATTGGGCCGACACCGATATCCTGGCTCCAATATCCAGTGAGGACAATCACTTCCGGCGCCACTGGAATTTATCGGATTACTTTGTCATCGGTTATTCCGGAAATCTTGGCCGCGCACACGAAATGGAAACACTGCTGGAAGCGATCGGAGCGCTCGAAGCGCGCATTCAAGACCCGCTCTCTCATTCCGTGCGTTGGCTCTTCATCGGCGGCGGCCACACGTTTGAGATTATGAAGCGCGAAGTATCGCATCGCGGATTGAAGTCTGTGACGTTCAGACCGTATCAACCCCGCGAACAGCTTTCGCAAAGCCTTTCGGTAGCTGACGTTCACATCGTGACGCTCAAGCCCGAGCTTGAAGGCTTGATCGTCCCGAGCAAGTTTTATGGCGTGGCGGCTGCAGGACGGCCGAGCATCTTCATCGGTGCGCCGGAAGGCGAAATCGCCCGTCTGATCGAACGCCATGCCTGCGGATTGACGATCGCGCATAGCGACAGCGCGGCGCTCGTCGAAGCCGTGCTTGGCTTGTCCCGCGATCCAGAGCTCTGTCGCGATATGGGTCGCCGGGCAAGGACGGCGTGTGAGACGCTCTATAGTAGAAGAGGGGGAATTGAAGCCTGGGCCGCGCTGCTTCAGGAAATAGCGCTCGCCAAAGCAAGGCCTATTTCCGATACGTCGGCTGCAAACGCAGCTCTCGGAACGAAGCAGTGATGCAATGCTCTGCTTGCGAGCGCACGTCTGTAATTTTCCAGGCAATGGTCTTCACGGTCTTTATGGGCGCGGTTGCTCTGCTTGCACCAGCGCTGTGGACCCGAGCCAGCGAGGTCCTGACCGCGACACTGCAAGACCGGTTTCCGCGCTCCCTCTCCCCGGCGCCGGATTCTATTGCCGGCATCATCGTACTTGGGGGTTCGCACGCGCGCGTCATTGAAGGGTTTCGACTTGCACGAGAATACGCCAACGTGAAGCTGCTGCTTACCGGAGCTTCACCTGAGGATGATGCCTATGCCGAAGCGCAAGGCCTGCCGCGCGGTCGCCTGATTATCGAACCCAATGCAAAAACCACGTTTCAAAATGCAATGTTTTCACGACGGCTCTTGCGTCCAAACCGCTTCGAAAAATGGATTATCGTAACGTCCGCATTTCATATGCCGCGAGCCATCGGTACGTTCAGGCAAGCAGGTTTTCGCGTCATACCTTGGCCAATTTTCGATCAGTCCAATGCCGCAGCCATCCCGACGAAGCGCTTATTGCACGAACTCATCGGATTGTTTGTCTATTGGGTGACCGGCAGAAGCGATTCCGTATTTCCCGCTTCCAGTCTATCGCACGCATCAGCCTCGAGAATTCTAACAGGCCAACAGATGATCCTCAGATACAGTCACCTTGATCGGCCTGTTCAGTAGGTTCATAAGAACGACAAGACGCTCTCGCTCACACAACGCAATGATTTCTCCGGCGATACCCTCGAACGGCCCCCGGGCGATCTGAACCCTGTGCCCGATCTTCCGCGGCGACCCCGACCGCGCGATAATGCCATCGCGCTCCCGCGCTTTCAGCGCATCAATGACTGCATCACAAAGTGGGCTCGGCCGGTCGCCATTGCACACAATTGACCGCACACCCACCGTTGAGAGGATCGGCCGCCATCGCATGGCTGAAACGTGCCAGCGCACGAAGACATATCCTGGAAACAAGGGAGCGAGTGTCTCGCGGACGCGGCGCGCATGGCGCGTCTGCTTGCGCAGAACCGGAGCATAGACTTCATAGCCTTGGTTTCTGAGATTGCTGGTCGCCAATGACTCCCGTTGTGGTTGGGTATTGACGACCAGCCACACGCCCCTCGAACGCGCACCGGGATCAGCTTTCACCATACGTCACGGCCCCTTGTCGCCATCACGGTCTTGAGGACTAGCACAAAATATCTAGGTATGAGAACTACAGTTTTTGGATCTACTTTGTGGTTATCCACATCTGCAAGAGATACCTGGCCATCTCACAGGAATGTTCGATCGAGTAGCAACCCGCCACGCTTCGCGTCAACCAGCGCACGCAGCATCGCCTCTGACTTCGGTCTCTGCTTCAGACTCGCGCGCTGGCGCTTGATCGAGAGCCGCACCGACGCAGGAAATGAGTTCGTCAAAATCGAATGGCTTTCCGAGATGCCCGATCATGCCCGCCGCATAGCAGTTGGCGATGTCTTCTGGAAAAATATTGGCGGTCATTCCGATAATCGGTACCGACGCAACTTTGCCGCCAAGATTCTTGATTGCCTTCGTGGCCGCTAATCCATTCATCCCGGGCATCTGCACGTCCATCAAAACGACATCGTAGTCTCCGGAACCCAATCGCGCGATTGCTTCCAGTCCGCTAGCAGCCGTAGTAACCCGATGCCCAGCAGTTTTGAGGACGGTTGCAGTCAAGCGTCTGTTGGGCTCGACGTCGTCAACGACGAGAATGTGCTTGCTATCGCTCTTCGAAACACATGTTTCAGTGTCACCGCGATCGCTGGGAACTGCGTCAGCAAGGGTGAACGGAATTTCAAACCAGAACGTCGACCCTACGCCGACCTTGCTCTCGACGTCGATCGTCCCGCCCGTTGCTTCGACGATGCGCTTGCAAATCGCAAGCCCCAGACCTGAACCGCCAAATCGGCGCTCGCTCGTACTATCGAGCTGGCTGAAACGCTTAAAAAGTTCTGGAATCGATGCAGCCGGAATTCCCGGACCTGTATCTTGGACCGAAAAGCGGACGACGGCCGAATTCGCCGAATGCCTTACGCAATTTGCTTCGACGGTAACGCGTCCCTCCGAAGTAAACTTCACGGCGTTGCCAACAAGGTTCAGCAGAACCTGCCGAATCCGCTGTCCGTCAGCATGAACGGGGAGGCCGTCCAAGATCGGATCTATCGTAGCGCTCAATAGGAGGCCCTTTTTTCGCGCATCGACGAGCATCAACGACAAACAGCCATCGACGATGGGTCTCAGGAAAGTGGCGCTATGAACGAGTTTCATGCGGCCCGCCTCGAGGGCGGAAAAATCGAGGATGTCGTTGACGACAGAAAGAAGCACACGCCCCGCGTCGCGCACGACAGCGAGATCGCGCGCGTCGTCCTCACATAATTTCTGACGAGCAAGGACAAGGCTCGTATATCCGATGATGCTGTTGAGCGGTGTGCGAATTTCGTGGCTCATCGTGGCGAAGAATTCGGACTTCGCCTCCGTTGCGCGTTCCGCCAGCGCGCACGCTTCCTTTGTCTTTCTGACCGCCTCCAAACGCTCAAGGAATACGCGGCCGGCGATCCTTGCCAAAAACATGAGAAACAGAAAAAAACTCACGCTTAGACCTGCGAGCACGGCGTTGTTCCGGCCGCCGAGAAAGAGGAACTTCATCGCAACGGGAATGAGGATCGTGGCCGCGTAAATGACCGCCGCTGGCGGCACGGGAGCGAGCAGGATGCTGCCGCTCGCCGCCATTCCAACCACGAGCGCGATCAGAACAACCGAACCATTTCCGCCGACGGCACCAAGCCAGCGCGTCGCCAGGAACGCCCACGGCAAAGCCAGAAGCACGGAAAAGGCCAACGCTGCCCAGGCGTTTCGCGTTTCTCCAGGTGATCGGGTGGAATTGCTCTTACCAAATTGCCGGATCGTAACCGCGCTGCAAATGAGAAGCGACAAGCCCGTCCAGAGGCAAAGTTCTATGGCAGGAATTCTATCCCAAAAAGCTATGGTGGCGAGCAGGACATTGATCGCATGACCAAGCATCGCGTACGGCGTCGCGCGCGCCACCGCCACGAGTTGTTCACGATCAATCGTCGGGTTAGGAATTCGAAACATTGAGATAATCAACGAGAATGAGGAGCGCGCGGGCACCGGCGATACGAACGTCCGAGATGGCAGCTTCGATCTTTGACATATCGTGATTAATCGTGACTGACAGGTGTTCGGCTGCCGCCTTCAATTCGAAGAGGCCCAGGGTACCAGCGAAATTCAGCAGGTCGTGGCAGACGGGATCAATATCCGTTGGAGAACGCTCAGATCGGTCGAGGTCGCGCAGACGCCCCTTGAGAGCAGCACTGAATTCTTCGATAATCTCGCGAAAACTCGCAGGATCCAAATAGCCCTGCATGCGGAGTAGGTTTCGACGATCGAAAACCTGACCGTCATAAGCATCGAGGGATACGCACATCGCAACAGTTTCATAAAAAATTATCCTGCTCTCAAAGTCGCGCAAATACGTTAAAAAGTTTGCGTTCGAGAGCACGAAAACATCCGGTGATTACGTTACTTCGAGCTTAACCTCGGCCTTGCAATTGTCTCAAAAACAGACCCGGCCCGCTTGAACGCAAACAGGAGTACGCGATGGGATTACGGCTTTCGACACTCCTCATGGTGCCGGTAACACTTATGTCCTCCGGCGCCGTAGCGGAGGCCTATCTCTGCGATGACCAAACGCGATTGACCGCGCTATTTCGCGTCCCAAAGCAGGGCCTGGGATCTGTCGAACTGGTGTTCGCCAAATCGGACGAACGAATAAACCTGCCGCAGGTTGCCTCGGCCGATGGAGCGCGCTACGCGGCGGGAGTCACGGAGTTCTGGGTCAAAGGCACGCAAGCCACGCTCAGGCGGGCGAACAAAGCCACGACGTGCAGGCCCTGAGCAACGACGTCCGGACTTGAGCGGGAATCCTTGAACACAACCGCGGCGCTCGTCACGTTCCGCAAGGATAGCGGATTGGAGATTCGTCGAGGGACATCCACATCCGGTTCTCAAACGAACGCCTCGCGGCCGCGCTCCTTAGCGTGTTTCCCGCTGCAATTGCAGCCGCCCCTTGGGACAACCTGTTGGAAAATGAGTCATCAGCATCGGACGGGTGACCCGGGTTACGTTGGCGGAGAGAGTGACCGCCCCGTTAGTCCTAAACGTCTGAAATATATGAAGTACCTTTCATTGCTCAGACCAATTCCCTTGAAAATCACCCTCCAGGCAGTTGGTTGCTTTCGCAGCGGATTT
>JAICLG010000208.1 GCA_025927515.1 Hyphomicrobium sp. | reverse complement strand
TTTCTTACGACACCCTCTCCTTTTTTGTTTTCTGGGGGGGGGGGGTGTGGGTTGGGGTGTGCGCCCGCGACTTGCTCCAAACGAGCGGCGGCCCCCTCATCCTGACCCTCTCCCCGCTACCGGGGAGAGGGAAAGAAAAACGAAAGGAACTTCAAATTGGCCGACTACAAAGATCCCGAAAACACGCTCGTCATCGAAACGAGCAAGGGCCCGGTCGTGATCGAGCTGCGTCCCGATCTCGCGCCGAAGCACGTCGAGCGCATCAAGAAGCTGGCGCGGGAAGGCTTCTACGACGGCATCGTGTTCCATCGTGTCATCGATGGCTTCATGGCGCAGACAGGCTGTCCGCAGGGCCGCGGCACCGGCAGCTCCTCTTACGAAAACCTTCCCGCCGAGTTCAACGCCGAGCCGCACATTCGCGGCGTCTGCTCGATGGCGCGCGCGCAAAATCCGAATTCGGCCAACAGCCAGTTCTTCATCGTGTTCGACGACGCACGCTTCCTCGACAAGCAGTATACCGTCTGGGGCAAGGTCATCGAGGGCATGGAGAACGTCGACAAAATCAACAAGGGCGAGCCCCCGGCAAACCCCGACAAGATGATCAAGGTCCGCGTCGCGGCGGACGCCGCCTGATGTCCGGCATCGACGGCACGACGAAGGGCGCGCTTTGCGGCGCGCCTTTTCTCATTTTGGCCTGGGCTGGCCTGGCGGGCGCGGCCGGTGTCGCGCTCGCCGCAGTTGCCGCCCACAAGGTCGATAGTCCTGCGCTCGGGACCGCCGCAACAATGCTGACGCTACACGCCGCTGCTGCCATCGGCATTATTGCTGGGGCGCCGCATGCCGCGCGTCGCTGCCTGTGGATTGCGGTTGCAGGCGTGATGCTCGCGGGAGCTTCGGTCTTCGGCGGAGAGATCGCTTTTCACACACTGACGGAAAACGCCGCGTTCCAAATGCTGGCCCCGGTCGGCGGCACACTTATGATCGCGAGCTGGCTCGGCGTGGCAGTGCTTGCGCTCACGAACGCCTTCCGCAAAGGCTGAACGAGGCGTACCGAAAGCATCGCGATGCGCACCGACCTTTTCGACTTCGAACTCCCCGATAGCGCAATCGCTTTGCGCCCGACAGAACCACGCGATGCGGCGCGCATGCTCGTCGTGCATCCGGTCAAGGGCGGATGCGCGCGCGATGACGCCCATCTTGCCGACAAGAGCGTTCGCGATCTGCCAAGTCTGTTGAACCCCGGCGACGCACTCGTCTTTAACGATACGCGCGTCATTCCCGCAGCGCTTTCAGGAATGCGCATCCGCGGCGAAACGCAAGCCAAGGTCGATTTCAATCTGACGAAGCAGGTAAGCGACAACGCCTGGCGCGCCTTCGCACGTCCGGCAAAGCGCCTCGAAGTCGGCGATCGCGTGCACTTCGGGCATTCCGGCGAAAGCTGCATGCTCGGCGCGCTCGACGCAACCGTTTCGGCAAAAGGTGAAGCAGGGGAGGTCGAGCTGGCTTTCGATTTTTCCGGCAGCGTGCTGGACGAAGCGATCCGCGCCCTCGGCGTGATGCCGCTGCCACCATACATCGCCTTGAAGCGCGAACCCGACGAACGCGATCGCGTCAGCTACCAAACGGTCTACGCCAGCAAGGAGGGCGCAGTCGCCGCGCCGACGGCCGGACTGCATTTCACACCTGAGCTATTCGCGGCGCTCGATGCGCGCGGCATCTCCCGTCATTTCGTGACGTTGCACGTCGGGCCCGGCACGTTTCTTCCCGTCAAGGCCGACGACACCGACGGACACGTCATGCACAGCGAGTGGGGCGAAATCTCAGGCGAGACAGCGGCGGCGCTCAACGAAACCCGCGCACGCGGCGGCCGCATCGTCGCCGTCGGCTCGACGTCGCTTCGTGTTCTCGAAAGCGCCGCGCGCGACGATGGAACGCTTCCCGCCTGGGCCGGTGAAACATCGATTTTCATTACGCCGGGCTACCGCTTCAAAGCCATCGACGTGCTGATGACCAACTTCCACCTGCCGCGCTCGACGCTGTTCATGCTCGTCGCGGCGTTCTCGGGCCTCGGCACCATGCGCGCCGCCTACGGCCACGCCATTCACTCTGGCTACCGCTTCTATTCCTACGGCGACGCCAGCCTGCTATTCCCTTCTCAGTACCCCTCCCCTTGACGGGGGGGATAGGGGTGGGTGCATCTCCGCAATGGCTAATGAATTTGCTAGGGATCTTCGGAAAAATCGGACGACTGCCGAGCGTGAGCTTCGTGAACTGAAGCACATGGGCTTCAAGTTTCGCCAGCAAGCTCCGATCGATCGCTTCATCGTCGACTTCGTTTGTTTCGCTCATCGCTTGATCATTGAAGTCGACGGCGCGACGCACGGCACAGATGAGGAGTAATCGCGCGATGGCGGGCGCCAAGAGTATCTGAGCGGCGAGGATTTCGCGTCGTACGTTTTTCGAATGACGATGTATCCAGCAATTTGGATGGCGTCATGGATACAATTGTGAATGAACTCGCTACCCCCGCCCCAACCCCTCCCCGCAAGGGAGAGGGGCTAAGTGTGCGATGAAGCTTTGCACTCGGCGGGGAGGCGCACAATGAAGCTCCCGTCTCGTGAGGAGCTAAACACGTAATGAAATTCCCCTCCCCTTGACGGGGAGGGTTAGGGGTGGGGTGAACAAACTGCGACAAGATTCATAAAGGCCGACGTGGAAAATAGACTCGTCCAAGGCGAACGCTTCGCCTTTCATCTCAAGAAGACCGACGGCGCGACGCGTCTCGGAGAGATCGTGACGCCGCGCGGCGTCATTCGCACGCCTGCGTTCATGCCCGTCGGCACCGTCGCGACGGTCAAGGCGCTTTATCCGGAGCAGGTGCGCGATGCCGGCGCCGACATTCTGCTCGGCAACACGTATCACCTGATGCTGCGCCCCGGCGCCGAACGTATCGCCAAGCTCGGCGGACTGCACAAATTCATGCGCTGGGATAAGCCGATCCTGACCGACTCCGGCGGCTTCCAGGTGATGAGCCTCGGCAAGATCCGCAAGATCACCGAGGAGGGCGTCGCATTCCAGTCGCATCTCGACGGTTCGCGCCACATGCTCTCACCCGAGCGCTCCATCGAAATCCAATGCCTGCTCGGCGCCGACATCCAGATGCAATTCGACGAGTGCATCGAGCTTCCCGCCGAGCGTCGAGAGATCGAACGCGCGATGGAACTGTCGTTGCGCTGGGCCGAACGTTCCAAACGCGCTTTTGAAGCTCAACGCGAGGCTGGCGGTGCGGGACCGGGGCAGGCGCTGTTCGGTATCGTCCAGGGCGGCACCGATGCGGAGTTGCGCCGCCGTTCAGCGGAAGCGCTCGTCGCAATGGACCTTCCAGGCTATGCAGTCGGCGGCCTCGCCGTCGGCGAGGGGCACGAAGCGATGATCGCGACGCTTGCCGAAACGCTCCCGGCGCTTCCCGGCAACAAGCCGCGCTATCTGATGGGCGTCGGCACGCCGCTCGACCTGATCGAGTCCGTTCGTCTCGGCGTCGACATGTTCGATTGCGTCATGCCGACCCGCAATGGTCGCCACGGTTACGCGTTCACCTGGGGCGGAGCGCTCAACATGCGCAACGCAAAGCACGCGGAAGATATGACGCCGCTGGATGAGCTGAGCTCATGCCCCGCGGCCCGCGATTTCTCCAAAGCCTACGTCCACCACCTGATCAAATCCGGTGAATATCTCGGCGCCATGATCCTGTCGTGGGTCAACACCGTCTTTTACCAGGACCTGATGGCGGCGATGCGCGACGCCATTGCCAACGGACGTTTCGACGACTGGGCGGCCGAAACGAAGGCGCGCATCATAACGCAGCCGGCCGCTCCATAGCAGCGTCCCTGCGATCGCGATGCGCCAAGCGTTCACGATGTATGAGATAAATGCCCGAAGCGATGACACCTCCCGAGCCGATGAGAGACCAGAGATCCGGAGTTTCGCCGAAAACGACCCGCTCCAAAGCGATCATGCCCAACAGCTGAAAGTACAGGAACGGCGAAATCGACGATGCGGGGGCCAGCCGGTAGGCGTGGATCAATAGGTAGTGGCCAGTGCCACCGAGGGCTCCTGTCGCCGCAAGCAAAAGACATTCGAATATGTTCTCCGGCCACACCCACTCCGGGATAGCAAGGACACCGCCGGCCACGATCCCGGCGAGCAGCGAATAGAACAGCGTGACAAGCGGCGGATCGACGTCCGAAAGCTTGCGCGTCACGAGCATGAACAGCGCGTACGCCAGCATCGATACGAGTGAAGCGAGGAATGCCGGATGGAATTCGGCGAACCCCGGCCTGATGACAATCAGAACGCCAGCAAATCCTGCGACGATTGCCAGCGCGCGACGCCATCCGACGTATTCGCCGAGAAATGGCCCGGCCAGCGCCGCGACAACCAGCGGCGCCAGAAACGCGACCGAGGTCGTCTGGTCGAGGCGCAGGTATTGGACCGCAAGGAAATTAAAAGCGGTGGTCGCGGCCATCAGGACCGACCGCGTAAGCTGAAGCCCGAGCCTCTGCGTCTTGAAAAGACCGGGCACGGCGCGCGGGCCAAGGATAAGCACCATCAGCACCGCCTGTCCGACGAAGCGGACCCACATAATCTCGGACGTCGGCACCCCAAGGCGGCTGCCAAGATATTTTGCCGTCGAGTCGAGGCACGCGAACAGCGTGACGGCCGAACACATCAGCAGAACGGCCTTGAGGCGGTCGGGCATGAGCATGCGATGGGTGTTAGAGGAAATCAGACAAAAGTCATAACCGGAACGCCGAGACTTCGGCGGGTGCCGAAGACTGGAGCAACTCTGGCAAACTGGATTGCGTTGGGTTCACGCGTGCCGCGACCATATCGCCGCCTTCCGGCTATGCCGCCGCAACATATGGCCGCGATGCATTGCGGGTACATCAGCGAAGAAACGCGGGAAGTGGCCCGACGTTGAACGAAACGGCAAACGAAGTGTGTAAATCTGTCCTGCGTTAACGGCCGGGCGACAATCTTGGGCCATGTGGCGACCCCGAGACTTGCGCTTCTCTGAAAAGGCAGGTAACCGGACGCCTTCGGGGGCCCGTAGCTCAGCGGTAGAGCATCTGACTTTTAATCAGAGGGTCGTTGGTTCGATCCCAACCGGGCTCACCATTTCTTTCAAGGTGTTAGCTGTCCCCGCAATCTGTCGCGTTCCTCAGGCGCGATCCGGTGCAGCGACCGCACCAATTTCCGCGTGTCATGGTGGATGGCAGGCGGGCATGACCGGGCGCCTATTGCCTCGGCCCCGCCGTTGCCGATTGTGAATGTCCTGCATTGAGGGCGCTGGCGG
>JAICLG010000270.1 GCA_025927515.1 Hyphomicrobium sp. | reverse complement strand
GCAATTTTGTCAGCCTCGCCAACGAAAGAGACACATCTTGACGGCAAAATGCGAATCAGAGTGCGCGCGACCTTGAAACCCTCGCCGCACTGCGATGTAGTATTGCGATAGAGCGTCTGCGCCGTCCCAACTACCCCCACAGGGCGCAGGTTCTGTTTCGCCCGCGGTCTCCCCCGACCGCGGGTTCTTTGTATGAGAATAGGGGTGGCCGCTAAGAGCGGCTCGACGGCGCGAACCCCGCAGCCTTCGCGTCATCCTCGCTGCAGAACCATCGCCCGCCCTTATCGGTACGGACCTTGGTGCGATCGTAGTTTTCGGACCACGGCAGCGCATAAAGCTTCGAGGAGGCGCGAATGTATCCCTTGATCGGGCAGCCGTCCGGCGCGCTGTGCATCGCGTCCTGCCATTCCTGATCGCGCCACGCCTGCGGGCGCAGGATTTCACCCTGCCAGATCCCGGCCTTGGCGGCCCGCGCTGCATCCTCCTCGCCGCTCAACGAGCCGAAGAACGAGCGGACGGAAAAAACATATCCGTGCCGCACCAGTTCCGCCGCGACGTCGATCTTTTCGGTATGGCATTGCGCGACGATGGCGCTGCCGTCCTCTTGCCCGGTCGGGGTGCACGACACCGTCCGGCGGCGAATGAGACGCGCCAGCCCTGCTTTCGCAGCCGAAGCGCAGTTCCAGCGTCGTCCGTTAGCGCGATGGCAAGGCTGATGCGCGTCCGGGGCCTCCACGTTGCTGAGCCGCACGAGCGTACCGCCGACGCGCATAAGGTCACCGCTGATCGCGACGGCTCTTCCCGAAATCACCGTCGTACTGCCGGCGGCGGGCTTGGCTGTATCGGGTGTAAATTTCGCAACGGCGACGCCGTCAGCGCTTCTGAGGATCGGGCCGCCGATATAGATCAACCCCAACGCCCCAAGCGCGGCGATAACGTGGTGCGACTTGATCGGCAGCTTTTGCGCGACGCCCGGCAGGTCTTTCCCCATCGCGCGTAGGCCCGCGATTGGACGGCCGAGCGTCCCGCCGAGTGGAGCCAGCATCACTCCGAAAGCATCTGACAGCACCGCGAGCAAGAATTTCGCCCAGCGACGCAGGACGCTGACGGTAGCGGCGGCGAAATCCAGCAGAGCCTCGCTGACCACCCAAAGGAATTTAGAAAATTGAGACCCCATGAACGATATGCTCGCCCGCCCGGCTTCGGCGCCTGCGTCGGCCACGTTTTTCACCTTCGCGACGGCCGCTGCCCGTACATCCTCGACGCGCCGCTGGCGGTCCGCGCGCCGCACCAGAATCGTGGTGCGCACGTATTCCTTCCACTCAAATCCTTCGCTGCGCCCTCGCCAGCCAAACATTTCTGGCAGCCTCCCGTACGACTCGCTCGTGGATTATTCGAAATGAAGTATGGCAGCCCTTTGGCTCGAAAGCGGATCCCCTTCGCCCGCCAGCGCTGGAATGCGCGAGGGCCCTCAGTGGTAGCCTTCGCCCGCCCGCACTTTGCCCCGGAACGTCCAGTAAACGAAGATCGTATAGCCGAGGATGATCGGCAGAAGCAAAAGCGTCCCGACGAGCATGAACAGTTGCGAGCTGGGCGCCGCCGCCGCCTCCCAGACCGTCATCGACGCCGGTACAAGGTACGGCACGTTCGAAATCAGAAGCCCGACGAAGCCCAGGAGAAACAAGGCAACGGCGGCGATGAAGGGCTCGGCGTCATTGCCGATGTTCTCGATGCCATGCCAGCAGCGCCATGCGGCATAGATGACGAGCAGCGGCACGGGCGCGAACAATGCGATGTCCGGCCATGAGAACCATCGCTCCGCGATACGCGGGACGGTCAAGGGCGTCCACAGGCTGACGATGGCGGTCGCGGCCACCACGAGCAGAAGAACGATCTTCGCTATATCACGCGCCCAATCCTGAAGCTCGCCGTCGGTTTTGTAGATGAGCCACGTCGTGCCGAGCAGTGCATAGCCAGCAACGAGGCTTAACCCGCAAAAGAGCGCAAACGGCGTCAGCCAATCGAACGTCCCTCCCGCAAAATGATCGCCTTGAACGGCGAGACCTTGCAGCAAGCCTCCGAGCACGACGCCTTGAGCGAAAGCGGCGACCAGAGCGCCCCAGGAAAAAGCAAGATCCCAGAACTCCTGGCGTGGCTTCGCCACCCAGCGAAACTCGAACGCGACGCCGCGAAACACCAGCGCCAGCAGCATCACGATGATTGGGATATAAAGCCCCGACATGATGACGCCGTAGGCCTTCGGAAATGCCGCCAGCAAGCCGCCACCGCCAAGCACGAGCCACGTCTGATTGCCATCCCAGAACGGCGCGATCGTGTTCATGATGACGTCGCGTTGTTCTTCGCGGCGCTCGAAATGAAAAAGAATGCCAAGCCCAAGCCCGAAGCCATCGAGGATCACGTAGAGCGTCACGGCGATGGCAAGGATCGCGGCCCAGATGAGCGGCAGCATGTAAGTGAGCGTGTCCATCGATGCTACTCCTCCGATCCGAGGGCGCTGCGCGTCGCGCTTTGAGCGGCAGTGAGCGGATGCGCGCCGAGCGAAGGATCCCCGGACGCCGCAATGGCTTCACCTTGCGGGCCTTTCTCGATCAGCCTGTTGATGTACAGGATGCCCATCGAGAAGACGCTCGTGTAGATCAGCACGAAAAGGATCAGCGTCGTCAGGACCGCGCCGAACGAGACGGGTGATACCGCGTCGACCGTCTTGAGAATGCCGTAGACAAGATAAGGCTGGCGCCCGGTCTCCGTGACCCACCACCCCGAAATGATCGCGATGAAGCCGAGTGGCCAAGCGTAAGTCAGCGGCTTCAAGTACCACGTTGCCTCGAATAATTTCCCGCGCCACCAGAGATAGGCACCGGTCAGCCCGATGGCGATCAGCAGCAGCCCGATGCCGACCATCGCCCGAAACGCAAAAAAGATCGGCAGCAGCGCCGGCCGCTCGTCCGGTTTGAAATCCTTGAGGCCCTTGAAGAGCCCATCCGGATTATGCGTGATGATCAGGCTGCCGAGGTGGGGAATGCCGACTTCGAAATGATTGGTCTCGGCTTTGGCGTCGGGCCACGCGAACAGCACAAGCTCGGCCGGTTTGCTCCCGTCCCAATGCGCTTCCATCGCGGCGAGCTTTACCGGTTGGTACTTTGCCGTGTTGAGCCCATGCTGGTCGCCGATGAAGAGCTGCAGCGGCGCCAGAACGGCGACCATCCCGAGGCCCATGCGGATCATCGTCTTTGACTCTTCGATGAAGCGACTCGTCACCAGATAGCGGGCGCCGACGGCCAGCACGACGACGGAAGTCGTCAGGTACGCGGCCGTGAACATATGCGCGAAGCGATAGGGAAAACTCGGATTGAAAATGATGTGGAACCAGCTGACCGGATAGGCGACGCCGTTCCTCATCTCGAATCCGTCCGGCGTCTGCATCCAGCTGTTGGCCGCGAGAATCCAGAACGCGGACATCGATGTGCCGAGCGCAACCAGAATGGCTGACAATACGTGCAGATTTGGCGAGACGCGTTCCCATCCGAACAGCATGATGCCGAGGAACGTCGCTTCGAGGAAGAACGCCATTAAAACTTCGTAGCCCATCAGCGGGCCGACGATGTTCCCGGCAACCACCGAGAAGCCCGCCCAGTTCGTCCCGAACTGGTAGGAAAGGACGATGCCCGAAACGACGCCCATCGCAAATGAAACGGCGAATATCTTCGTCCAGAAGCGCGCCAGTTTGCGGAAATGCTCTTTGCCCGTCATGCGCCAGCGGACAAGCAGCGTCGCTATGAAGGCGGCGAGCCCGATCGAGAAGCTCGGGAAAATGATGTGAAACGTGATCGTAAAGGCGAATTGGATGCGAGCCAGCAGGACGGCGTCCATATCCATTGCGAAGGCACCTCCATCGATTCGATGGACAAAGCATAATGCTATTCGATGTTAAATGTGAGGAAACGAGTCGGAGAGAAGCGGTTCGAGTCAATTTTGCTGTGCAACCTGAGGATCGGTGGTCTGCCAGAACCGCACCACGCCGTCCTGCCCGCCCGTCAGCAAGGTCCGGCCGTCGTTGCTGAACGCGACGGTCTTGGCTCCCGAGCCGAGACCGGGAAGCGCCAGCAGCTGCCGCGAGCGTTTGAGGCTTCTCACGCGCACGACCCCGTCTTC
>JAICLG010000262.1 GCA_025927515.1 Hyphomicrobium sp. | reverse complement strand
TCGGCAAATCGACGATCGCCGCGAACCTCGCGCTTGGTCTGCAAGCCATCGGATTGAAGGTCGGCATCATCGATGCCGATATCTACGGTCCATCGCAACCGCGACTGCTCGGCGTTTCTGGAAAGCCGCGCGTCGCCCACGGCAAAGTCATCGTGCCGCTTGAGGGTTGGGGCCTGAAGGTCATGTCGATGGGTTTTCTCGTCGATGAAGACACGCCCGTGGTCTGGCGCGGCCCGATGGTCGTCTCCGCACTGAGCCAAATGCTTCGCGAAACCGATTGGGCAGGTGACACAGGCGATCTCGACGCGCTTATCATCGACATGCCGCCCGGCACCGGCGACATTCAATTGACGATCTCGCAAAGCGTGCCGCTCTCCGGCGCCGTCATCGTCTCGACGCCGCAGGATCTTGCATTGATCGACGCGCGTAAGGGCATCGCGATGTTCAAGCGCGTCGAGGTTCCGATCCTCGGCATCGTCGAAAACATGAGCTATTTCCTCTGCCCGAAGTGCGGAGAACGTTCCGATGTCTTCGGACACGGCGGCGCGCGGGATGAAGCGGAGAAGCTCGGCGTGCCGTTCCTCGGCGAGGTGCCGTTGCACATGGAAATCCGCGAGACGTCGGACAGCGGCAAGCCGGTTACCGTCGCGGCGCCGGAAAGTACGTATGCGCAAATCTTCCGGGATCTTGCCGCAAACGTCTGGAGTGAAGTCGAGCGCGCCAAGGGCACGCTGACGCCGCCGCCGCATCTCGAACTGCTCGATGGCGGAACGAGGCTAAAGGCTGCCTTCCCCGACGGCCGCACGTTCGATTTACCTGCGGAGTTTCTGCGCGTCGTCAGCCCGTCTGCCGAGGTTCAGGGCCATTCGCCGTCACAGCGCATCACCGTCCCGAAAAAGAAGCACGTGAAGATCGCGGGCATGTCGCCAGTCGGCAATTACGCAACGCGCCTGGCATTTGACGATGGCCACAACACGGGGCTCTATACGTGGGGCTACCTGCATCTGCTCGGCCGCGAGAAAGATGCTCGCTGGACCAAATATCTCGAAGAACTCGCCGCCAAGGGCCTGACGCGGGAATAGCTAGCTCACGCTGAGTGGCATCCATAAACAGGTGATCCCGGCGAACGCCGGGATCTATCCAGGCTGACTGGCAGGCATGATCGGAGCTTGGACGGATGCCTGCTTACGCGGGGATGACGATAAAGACCCCGCGCTTTACTCTGCAGGCTGCTGTTCGAGCGAGGCATTGGCCTCGTCCGCGCGTTCGAAGATCTGCGTCTGCAGCCCCCGCCGACGCAGCGCGTCCTGCAGCTTCTGCCGCGTGATGTCGCTCGTCGCGTAACGCGCCATGCGCTCGTAGTAATTCTTTTTCAGATACGCGACCATGTTCGCGTAGTCCTCGTAGAGATCGTCCGCGATACGGCAGCTGTTCTGATTGACGACGACATTGACGCGACGTCCGGCCGCTTCGCATTTCTCGACGATGACTTTTTGCAGGTCCGTGATGTCAGCCTTCTTGCGCACGCTCCAGCCGCTGAGGTCGATGGAGAGCACGTTGCTCTTGGCGTCGTAGCTCGCCCGCTCCCCGAGCTTCTGGTTCAGGAGGTCCGACAGCAGGTCCATTGGCTCCTCGCGGAACAGCAACGGGTTCATCGCGATGGGCCTATGGATGTGCGGTTTGAAAGCCATGTGCGCGAGAATATCGCGCTCAATGTCGATTCCGGGTGCAACCTCGATCAGCTCGAGGCCGTGGTCGGTAAGCTGGAACACGCAGCGTTCCGTCACGTAAAGCACTGGCTGCGATTTCTGCGCCGCGTACTGGCCGGAGAACGTCACTTGCTCCACCTGCTTCACGAACTTGCGCGAGCGGCCTTCCTGCACGATGCGAAGCTTGCCGTCCTCGATAGCGATCTTCAATCCGCCGGCGGTGAACGTGCCGGCAAAAACCACAGCGCGGGCGTTCTGCGAAATATCGATGAAGCCGCCGCAGCCGTTGAGCTTACCGCCGAACTTGCTCGTGTTGACGTTGCCGAGGCTGTCGCATTCAGCCATGCCGAGGCACGTCAGGTCGAGACCGCCGCCGTGGTAGAAGTCGAACATCTGGTTCTGATCGAGAATCGCGTGGGCATTGGCCGACGAGCCGAAGCTCGATCCTCCGGCAAGCACGCCGCCGACCGCGCCCGCTTCCGTCGTCATGACGAGATAGGGCGTAACTTTCTCTTCGTTCGCGACGTTCGCGACGCCGTCCGGCGCGCCGACGCCGAGATTGATGACGCCATTCGGCGGTAATTCAAAGGCCGCGCGCCGCGCAATGATTTTACGCTGGTCGAGCTTCATCTTCGGCAAGCTGTCGACGGTCACGCGAACTTCGCCGGCCAACGCCGGATCGTACATGACGCCGTAGTTCATGCGGTGCATCTCGGGCGGATCGGCGACGACCACACAGTCGACGAGGATACCCGGCACCTTGACGTCTTTCGGCTTGATCGATCCGTCGGCGACGAGACGCTCGACCTGCGCGATCACGACGCCGCCGTTGTTGTGCGCGGCCATTGCCTGCGCCAGCACGTCGAGCGTGAGCGACTCCTTCTCCATGCTGAGATTGCCGAGCGGATCGGCGCTCGTGGCACGAATGAGCGCGACGTTGATCGGCGTCGCCTTATAGAACAGCCATTCCTTGCCCTCGACCTCGACCAGCTTGACGAGATCTTCCTTCGTCGTCGAGTTGACCTTGCCGCCGCCGAGACGCGGATCGACGTAGGTGTGGAGACCGACTTTCGTGAACAGCCCTGGGCTGCCGGCCGCGCAGCTGCGATAGAGTTTCGAGATCACGCCCTGCGGCAGGTTGTAGCCCTGGATCTTGTTGTCCTGGGCGGCG
This sequence comes from Hyphomicrobium sp., assembly GCA_025927515.1. GTDB lineage: Bacteria > Pseudomonadota > Alphaproteobacteria > Rhizobiales > Hyphomicrobiaceae > Hyphomicrobium_B. The sequence continues at coordinate 1,456 of JAICLG010000262.1, read as the reverse complement.
GAGGCGACTTTCGGCATGCGGCCGAAGTTTGCCGCAATCACGCGCTTTAGCAGACCGTCATGATGCAGGCGGCCGGTGCCGAGCCCTTTGCTGTCGCCGGCGCCAGCGCACATGATCAGCGTAAGATCGCGCGGAGCATTTGTCTCGACAAAGCGTTTCTCAAGGGCGGCGTGGAGCGCTTCCGGAATGCAGCTCTGCACAAAACCGGTGGTCGCAATCACATCGCCTTCACGGATACGTGCAATGGCCTCGTCAGCCGAAACGACTTTGTTTGTAAGCATGCTTGGCGCTTCCCCGAGTGATCCCGCTCTCGACTTCAGCGGAACTGGCGTCGTCCAGCGAAATCGGGGCGTTGTTGCTTTGTTCGATCATGCACACGTTGCCGGTCGCCCGACCTCAGCGCAATAGCTTAGCTCGGGTGTGGCTGCCCCACTCAAGAGGGTAAAGTCACACTATCCGCCGTCAAGCAGGGGATTTTTGCCGCACCCGTTTCGGCGGCAATGGCGCGGCGGAATGGCAGTCTCCCTGCGTTTCAATCGTGGTAGACAGCGCCCGAGATGACCGACCTCCTTCGCCGCAATCTCATCCCCCTCATCGTCGCAACCGCGTTGTTCATGGAAAACATGGACGCGACGGTGTTGGCGACGTCGCTGCCCGCAATTGCCAGGGACATCCACGCCGATCCCATTAACCTCAAGCTGGCGTTGACGACATACCTGCTGGCGCTGGCGGTCTTCATTCCGGCCTCTGGCTGGATGGCGGACCGCTTTGGCGCCAAGAACATCTTCCGCGCCGCGATGGTCGTCTTTGCCTTGGGCTCAATCGCCTGCGCGCTGTCGAGCGGGCTTTTTTCGCTCGTCGCGGCGCGCATCCTTCAGGGCATGGGCGGCGCTATGATGACGCCCGTCGGTCGCCTGATCGTGCTGCGTACCGTCCCAAGGGCCGAAATCATCGGAGCCATAGCGTGGCTGTCGATCCCCGCACTGGTCGGGCCGGTCGTCGGACCCCCGCTCGGCGGTTTCATCACGACCTACTTCACTTGGCGCTGGATTTTCTGGATCAATATCCCGGTGGCGCTCGCCGGCTTGGCGCTGATCACGCGCTACATTCCTGACATCCGCGAGGAAGCTCCGTCCGGATTCGATCTCCGAGGCTTCCTGCTGATCGGGCCGGGGCTGTCGATGTTCCTCACCGGGATCACGCTCATGGGCGTCGGGCTTGCGACACCCGAGACGATTTTCCTCGTGACACTCGCGGGCGCTGCGCTGCTCATCGCTTACGTCTGGCACGCGCTGCGCGATCCTGATCCCATCCTTGATCTCAGATTGCTGTCGATCCCGACGTATCGTGCGGGCGTGGTCGGCGGCTTCCTTTTCCGCACGGGCCTCGGTGCAGGCCCGTTTCTGCTGCCGCTGCTCTTTCAGGCGGGGTTCGGAATGACGGCGTTCCAATCCGG
>JAICLG010000282.1 GCA_025927515.1 Hyphomicrobium sp. | reverse complement strand
TGATAAAGCCGGTCTCATGCCACTATCAGGCTAACGTCTTGGACGCGAGCGAGAAACGACGGGCGCTGCCAGCCGGGTTCGCCGGGTTTGATGCTCGAGAAATAGCGTCCAGAGCCAATTGAAGACCACGATTAAAGCCAGCGCCGTCAGCACGCCAACCGCGCTAGTTGCAGCAAGGTTGGTTTGTTCATCGTACGCGAGCACGATCATCTCTGCCCGGAAGCCGATCGGGGCCAGGACCCCGCTGGCCATGAGTATTGGCGTCGAAACCAGTGCCAGGACGGGAGCGTCGACGATTTCCCGGATAAACCAGTAAACGGCCGCCGTTAATGCCGCCGCGATGTATAAGGTGAAAGAATCGGTATCTTTGAGCTGCCACAGCAGGTCTTGCATATCGGTCATCCAGGCGGTGGACGTGCGGCGAACAAGCGGGTGGCAAAACGCCCCAAGTCTTGTAGAGCCTAATGCTATGCGTGTGCGGTTAAGGACTTCTTGATCCTCGGCTAACTTCGGGCATCACCCCCTTCATTGCAGCGCAAAAACGTGCTTCATATTTCGGTCCCCGCAGCCAGAGGTGGGGGGGCGCGCGAAGAAGACGAGCCAGAACGGCCCTCGTCGCGGGAATGTCGGGAGACGCATCACCTATGTCGAGCCAGAACATGGCAACGAAAAACGAGGCGGCGGGAGCTGCTCAATCGCTCGAAACGGGGGTCAAGAAGGACCTTTACGAGATTGGCGAAATTCCGCCGCTCGGGCACGTTCCGAAGAACATGTACGCCTGGGCCATCCGTAAGGAGCGGCAAGGCGAGCCCGACAAGGCCATGCAGGTCGAGGTCGTTCCCACATGGCAACTTGACAGCCACGATGTGCTCGTCCTCGTCATGGCCGCCGGCGTCAACTACAACGGCGTGTGGGCATCGCTCGGCAAGCCGATCTCCATGTTCGACGTCCACAAGCAGCCCTACCATATCGCCGGATCGGATGCTTCCGGCATCGTCTGGGCGGTGGGCTCCAAGGTCAATCGCTGGAAGGTCGGCGACGAGGTCGTCATTCACTGCAACCAGGACGATGGCGACGACGAGGAGTGCAATGGCGGCGACCCCATGTTTTCGCCGAGCCAGCGCATCTGGGGTTATGAAACGCCCGATGGTTCGTTCGCCCAGTTCTGCCGCGTGCAGGATCGCCAGCTGCTCGAACGTCCCAAGCATCTGACCTGGGAAGAGAGCGCCTGCTACACGCTCACGCTCGCAACCGCCTACCGCATGCTCTTCGGCCATCGCCCGCACGTTTTGCGGCCGGGCCATAACGTACTCGTCTGGGGCGCCGCCGGCGGCCTCGGCGCGTTCGCGGTGCAGCTCTGCGCAACGTCGGGCGCAAACGCCATAGGCGTCGTTTCGGATGACGAAAAGCGCGATTTTGTCATGCAGCTGGGCGCCAAAGGCGTCATCAACCGCAAGAATTTCAAGTGCTGGGGACAGCTCCCGAAAGTCGGCTCACCAGAGTACAACGACTGGCTGAAGGAGATGCGCAATTTCGGTAAAGCCATCTGGGAAATCACCGGCAAGGGCGTCAACGTCGATTGCGTGTTCGAGCATCCCGGCGAAACGACCATTCCCGTTTCTGTTCAGGTCGTTAAACGCGGTGGCATGGTCGTGATTTGCGCAGGCACGACCGGCTATAATCTGACGATGGACGCGCGCTATTTGTGGATGCACCAGAAGCGTGTGCAGGGCTCGCATTTTGCTAACCTCATGCAAGCCTCGCAGGCCAATAAGCTCGTCATCGAGCGCCGCATCGATCCGTGCATGTCGGAAGTTCTGTCGTGGGAGCAGATTCCCAAGGCGCACATGCGTATGATGCGGAACGAGCACAAGCCGGGCAACATGGCGGTGCTTGTTTCAGCGCCGACGACCGGACTTCGCACGCTCGAGGACGTTCTCGAAGCCGGGCCGAAGCCGCGCTGAACTTTTTCCCTTCTCCCTTGGAAGAAGGTGGGCGAAGGCCGGATGAGGGGGAAACGCCCCTCATCCCGATCCTATCAATACTCAACTCGGCGAAGTTGATCCGAAGGCCGCCCGCTCGGCGGCTTCGCGGCGCAGACGCTTCATCTCGATGATTCCGCGATTGAACTCGGCACCGAGCAGAATCGTGATCGCGGTGAACTGGAAGAAGATCAGCGCGATCATCAACTGCGATAATCCCGCGTAGAACAGCGAGTAGTTGGTAATTTCCAAATAGTGCGACCAGAGTCCTGCGAGCGCTAGCCAAAGGATGATCGACAACACGATCCCCGGCCAGACGTCGGCCAGCCGCCGCTTCCCCGCCGCCAACCACAAGTGCAAGGCCAGCAGTTGTGCCGCGATGACGGCCCCCGCCAGTCCATAACGCACGCCGGGACCAAGCGCGGTTGAATCGAACAGCTTCTTGACCCACTCCGACTGGAACTGCGATGCGATCGCAGGACCAATGACACTCGGCCCGACGACCACGGCCCAGGTCAGAACCAATGTGGAAATCGCGCTGACAAAAACGAAAAGCATGCTGATCAGCAGGCAGAGCGGATACGGACGGGTTTCGCGAACGCGATAGGCGCCGTTGAGTGCCGCGCGCAATGTTTCGATGGCGCTCGTTGCAAAGAAAAGCGCCAGAAATGCACTGACCGTCAGCAGATCGATGCGCCGCGATCCCATGACCGCCTCGACCTGGGGCGCAATGCCTTTGGCGACCGGCGCAGGCAGTATCTCGAAGAGTTGGGTGATCGCATCCTGGGCCAGTTCCCGCCCGCCGAAGACACCCGACAGCGCGCCCAAAAAGATGCAGAACGGAAAGAGCGAAACGACGAACGAAAAAGCCACCGCGCCGGCCATCGCGAAGCCCGAATGCTCGTACAGCCGATAAAGGGCCTCGAACAGCCTGCGCATCCGCTTCATGGGTCGTCCACTCTCCGGGATATGAAGAATTCGGCTGAAGTTAGTAGCTCGCCGCCTCAAGTTCCATATTGCTGGCGACGGCGCGTTAACCCAGGCAGCGCTTCGAACACCGCCCCGGTGTACTAATGCTGAATCAACGACCAATGACAGCGCTCGACCGAGCCGAGTGCCCTATGCCCGGGCTGCGTCCGACCGCCGGTTGCGGTCTGCGGTCAATTGACTTATTTCCGCGGCCAGTAATGTGATCACAGCGTGGCCGAAAAGCATTTCTGCTCCAGCCGCCGCCCAGCCATTTTTTTCAGGAGACCCGCATGTCCGTCGCGCCCTTGAAGGCCGGAGCTACCATATTGTCCGCAGGCCCCGAAAAACTCATTGAGCGCTGCGGGGACGCCGTTTCCGGCGCCGATCACATCTTGCAGGCCGCAAAGGCAGGCGTCCGCATCAAGGTTCAGGACGCCGGTGGCGTCGATAATGCGCAGCATACCGCGCACGGACTGGCGTGGCTCGCGACCGCTGTCGAGGGCCTCCGGCAGATGCACGACTGGGCGACGCGTCTCAACGGAGAGGGCCGGTTCGGAGAGTTCGAGCAGCTCTTGCTGATCGCCGCCTTTGCCGAATATGGGGCGCAGATCGCGAGCGGCATCCCGATGAGCCAACTCGAAATCATCCGTCCCGATGCGCTCGGCGTTCCGAAGGCGGATCTCCGCAAGTTCGACGATTCGATCGCGGACCTCGTGGCTGAAGGCGGGTCAGAACCTGTGAAGGCGCGTCTCGGCGAATTGATCGCGGCTCAGCCCGAGGCCATGACCTTTGGCGATACCGGCCTCGACGAGACGCACGCGCAGATCCAGGATCTCATGCGGCGCTTCTGTCTCGACGAGGTCTATCCGCACGCGCACGAATGGCACCTGAAAAACGAATATAGTCCGCTCGAAGTGATCGCGAAGCTCGCTGAGCTTGGCGTCTTCGGCTTGGCGCTGCCGGAAGAATTCGGCGGCATGGCGCTCGGCAAGGAATC
>JAICLG010000386.1 GCA_025927515.1 Hyphomicrobium sp. | reverse complement strand
GGCGGCAAGGATCCCTGGGGCGGCTATCGCGACGGCTTCACGGGAACGACGAAGATTGCTCTCGCGGATTATGGTATTTTACGCAATCTCGGCCCGGCGACGAAAGACGTTGAGCTGATTCTCAACATCGAGGGCGTGCGGAAATAATTACCAGCGGAAGACGGCGGCGCCGCCGGTCAGCCCTGCGCCCGCCGCCGTCATCAAAACGGTATCGCCAGCCTTATAGGTTTTCTCGTTGGCGGAGATCGACAACGTCAGCGGGATCGTTGCAGCCGAGCTGTTGCCGAACTGCGCGATTGTCGAACGCAGAGTTTCGGGTCTGACTCCGATATGCTGCGCGACGGTCGTCATCATCCGCGCATTCGCCTGGTGCGGAATGAAATGCGTAACGTCATTCGCCCCAACGCCCGACCGCTCAAGCGCGATTTCAGCCGCGCGAGTCATCATGGCCACGGCTTTCGCGTAGACGGCTTGCCCATCCGACATGATCATCAACGTTTCGTTCTCATCGAGATCTCGCGCGAACGGTTTGCGGCTGCCCCCCGCGGGTATCGTGATAAGCCCGTAATGCGCACCTTTAGCCGCAAGGTGCGCGCCACGCACACCGCTATCCGCACGCCGGCTCGGCGCCAGAAGCACTGCACCAGCCGCATCCGCAAACAGGACGCTGCTGCTGCGCTCGGCCGGATTGATACGGCGTGAAAGAATATTGGCTGCAATGACGAGCACGGTCGTGCCGTGACTTTTGACGTAGCTGTCCGCCAAAGTCAGCGCATAGATAAAGCCCGCGCACGCGCCCGCCATATCGATGCCGCCCGCGTTGTCGAGGCCCAGCCGATGCGCCACGAGCGGTGCCGTTGGGGGTAGAAGATGGTCAGGCGTCGAGGTCGCAAGCAGCAGCAGCCCGACGTCGTCGCGCGACAGCCCGGCACTGGCGATCGCCGCTTCTCCTGCTTTGATGGCGATATCCGAAAGGGCTTGATCGTCGCCGACATACCGGCGCGCTTCGATACCCGTGCGCCGCTTGATCCACCCGGGTTCGAGACCCAGCCGAGTTTCAATCTCCGCATTCGGCACGATGCGTTCGGGCGCGTAGTGCCCGAGCCCGATGATTTCGACGCCGCTCATGCCAGCACCTCGTCGACCGCTTCAACAATGGCGCTGTACACGGATTGGAGTTCGCTCTTCGTCGTGCAGTAAGGCGGCATAACGTAAACCGTCGAACCCAAGGGGCGAAGAAGAACGCCGCGTTCGAGGAGCCGCGCGCGCAATGTCAGCGCCACATCGGCGAGATACCCGGATTGAATGCCCGCAAGCTCGAACGCCGTGATCGTGCCGAGCTGGCGAGCGTCGGAAAAGCGCGCATCGGTTCCGAGATCCTTGAGGCACTCGGCCTGATGTTGGCTAAGCGCCAGAACGCGCTCGATGACAGGCTCGGTTCGCCAGATTTCGAGATTCGCGGCTGCCGCAGCGCAAGCGATCGCATTTGCCGTATAGGAACTCGAGTGAAAGAACGTGCGTGCGCGGTCCTTTGAGAGATGGGCGTCGTAGATCGCGGCGTTGCAGAGCGTTACCGCGAGCGGAATCGATCCGCCGGTGAGGCCCTTCGCGGCACAAAGAATGTCCGGGGAAATCCCAGCCTGCTCGCACGCGAAAAGCGTCCCCGTCCGCCCAAAGCATGTCATCACCTCATCGGCAATGAAGAGAACGTCGTGCGCTTTGCAGATCCGGTGCATCTCTCTCAGCGTGTCCGGCTCGTACATCAGCATGCCGCCCGCGCCCAGGATCAGCGGCTCGCAGATGAATGCCGCGACGTCGCCGTTGCGGCAGGCGATTTCGAGCGCATCGAACGTTGACTGCGCGTGATGCGGCTTCGGAAGCGGAACACGACCCACATCGAACAGCAGCGGTTCATAGGCGGCATTGAACACGCCGCGTTCGCCCGCTGACATCGTCCCGATGGTGTCCCCGTGATAGGCGTGTTCGAGCGCAAGGATCCGCGTGCGTTTCACGCCGATGTTTCGCCAGTAGCCGAGCGCCATCTTCAGCGCCACCTCGACTGACGTCGAGCCGCTATCGGAAAAGAACGCGTACGCGAGGCCTTGGGGTGCGATCTTGAGCAGTCCCCGCGCAACGGCTTCAGCCGGCT
>JAICLG010000295.1 GCA_025927515.1 Hyphomicrobium sp. | reverse complement strand
TCGGCTGGGCCTTAAATCCCTAAAAGCCCGGCTCGGCTGTCGATTAAGCCTTTGATATTTCGGCCACGGCAAATCTGTTCCGCGCTGCATCAAATCCGTAAACACAAAAAAGGCGCAAGGTCGCTATTTGCCGTGTCTCGGCTCGGCCGAGATGATAATGAGTCGGGAAAATTTCTGTTTGGGGGAAGTTACGGTGGCCAGATCAAACGGATTGTTAGCTTGGCTATTCCTGGCGAGCGGCATGCTCGCGATGCCGCTCTCGGCCGAAGAAATTACGGTGACCGTCCCGCCGGATCCGCCCGCCCAAACCGCGGCGCCGGCTCAGCCACAGGCTGAACCACAAATCACGAAACCGGTCGCTCAGAATACGTCGCCTGCACAGGAAGAAACACAGCCTGTGCAAGAACCTGCTGCGGCCCCGGCACAGCAGGCGCCTCAGGCAAACGCAAATCCGCCCGCCTCGCCGCCAGCGACAGCGCCGGCAGCGCCGGTGGTTCACAAGAAGGCCAAAGCCAAAGCGGCGACAGCGGTAAAGGAACCCGCATCGAAAGCGGCAGATGCAAAGGAAACGTCAGCGAAACCGAAAGTGGCCAAGGCCGCAAAACATAAAGTCAAAAAGGCGAAGGCTTCCTGCAATGGTCTCGACGAGAACGCTTGCGGCGGTAACAGCGCCTGCATTTGGGTCGTGGGCACGCCTGCGGACGGACCCAGCAAAGCGACGAAGGCGCGCTGCCGTTCCCTCGACGTGCTGAAGAGAGAGGCGAAAAAGGCCGACAAGGCCGACAAATCCGAGGTTCTTCCGTGGGCTGAACACAAGACGGGAAGCGCCGGTGCAACGCCTCCTGCGCCGGCGAAAGAAGCCGAGGTCAAGCATAAGACCGTTAAGAAGAAAAAGACGGCAGCCGCCAAAAAAATCGTGAAGACGACGACAGCTGCTGCACCTGCTCAGGCCGCTCCTGCTGCGGCAGCATCGGAAGCTCCGGCGGAAACGCCGCCAGCTTCGGCGAATCCGGATTGAGCGCAGAACGTCATCTCTCCAACGATCAGCGCGACAAGCGCCGATCAGTGGAGATAGGCTGACCGCGGGAACATGTATTCCATGCCGTCTGTCTCGCCGGGCTGCGAAAGCAGCGCGCGCCATTGCGCGCAGATGGCGTCAGCGGCATCCATGGCGCAAGTCCCAGCGCGGGCCGTTGGCGCAGCCACCGAATAGGGTACGCCGTAGTTCATCAACATCGCCATCAGCGATGCTTGATAGAAGCTCCAAGGTGCAGCCCGCCCAGACATCATGGATGGGAAGCTCGACGCCCCTGCCACGAGCGCGTTCGCTGCCGGAGAGGTCCAGGCCTGCCAAACGTTCTCGATCGCATTCGATCGCGTGGGAGCGGCTGCCGCAGCCCACGGACCCAACCACAGCTGCCAAACGGTTAACGGGTCCATCGGAGCCCAATCGTCGCCGCGCGTAGCGTTGCCGATGCTTTCGGCCAGCTCGTCTTGGAAACGGTTTTGCCAAGCGATTCCAGCAGCCAACGATGCCTGGCTCAACTCGAAGAAAGCTTCGGTCGCCTTTTGCAGGCAACGAAAATGCAGTGAAAAATCGAACACGGGTGGCCCCCCGAAAAGATTTACTCTATCAGAGGTGCTGCATCGCAGCAATGATGATGAAGCGCTGGCGGACTGATTTTAGGATCTCGCATGAGGTCATTGCCGATCGCGGTCCTGCGAGTGCTCGACCGCCAAGTCTATTCGCCTTCAGGGGACCCCGGCTGCTTCGTCCGCTTCTTAAAGCTGAGCCTATTCAGAAGCGTGCGATAGGGCGGCCTCGGCTTCACGACGGGGGCTGGTTTTCGGATAACGACGCTCGTTTCGTCTCCCCGCTCTCCACCACGATTGCCCGAGGCGATGCCCGCGAACGACGCCGCCTTGGCGGCTCGCTGGCCTCTATCGCCGGCTCTTCCTGCAAACTGACCCGCGGCGATCCAGTATGCGAATCCCGCGATGAATCCGGTCGTGAGGAAGGCCTTCAAAGCGTAACTATTCAAGATCGTCGGCTCGCCCGGGACCTCACTGGCATACTGGGCCGTAAAGCCGAGCAGCGCGATGACGACGCCGCCGAGCAGATAAAATATGAGGCTGCGGATCGAGAAGACTTCGCCGATGGTCGCGACGATCAGCGTGAACACGATGCCGAATACGGCAGCGTGGGTCGCAGCCAGCAAGGCGAGCCTGAAGGTTTCATTGGCGGTTCGGGGGAGCTGGTCGACGCGCTGGGCCAGAATGTCGGCCGGGGTGTTGACGAAAAGCACGGTGACGAGACCCGCGGCCAAGCTCGCGAGGGCGAACCCGAAGGCCACCCGGGCCAATGTCCCCAGGAACTTCAACACGTCCCTCGCCCCTAACTCGGCCCCTAACCCGTCTTACATTCGGGCTGCAATCTATAAGGGCTAAGCCGTTGGTCTCAACAGGATTGTCGGCCTTGGCGGCATTGGCGACGCAGCTATGCCTTCTCGGCACCAGCACGGCGTTCGCTGGCGCTCAGGCGCGCGCTTTCGGACCTCAACTGCCCGCACGCGGCAAGGATATCGCGTCCGCGCGGTGTGCGGACGGGGCTCGCGTAGCCTGCCTTGTTCACGACTTCGGCGAAGCGCTCGATCGTCTCCCAATCGGAGCACTCATAGCGCGTGTTGGGCCAAGGGTTGAACGGAATGAGATTGATTTTCGCAGGGATGCCGGAGAGCAACTTTACGAGCGCGCGGGCTTCGGCGAGGCTATCGTTCACGCCTTTCAGCATCACGTATTCGAACGTAATGCGTCGCGCATTCGAAAGGCCGGGATAGTTGCGGCACGCCTCCATCAATTCGGCGATCGGGTATTTGCGGTTGATCGGTACGAGTTCATCGCGCAGCGCGTCGTTGGTCGCGTGCAGCGAGATTGCGAGCATCGTGTCGGCTTCTTCGCCCCAACGCGGAATTTCAGGAACGACGCCCGAGGTCGAAAGCGTGATGCGCCGCTTTGAGAGCGCCAAGCCATCGCCGTCGGCAGCGACGCCCATCGCGGCTTTGACATTGTCGAAATTGTAGAGCGGCTCGCCCATGCCCATCAGCACGACGTTGGTGATCTTGCGCTCGCTCGACGGGAGCAGACGGCCGTCGTCAGGTCCCTTGGCGCCGGGCCAGTCGCCGATGCGGTCGCGCGCCAGCATGATCTGCGCGACGATCTCCTCGGCTTCGAGATTGCGAACGAGGCGCTGGGTGCCGGTATGACAGAACGAGCAGGTCAGCGTGCAGCCGACCTGGCTCGAAATGCAGAGCGTGCCGCGATCGCTTTCCGGAATGTAGACGGTTTCGATTTCCGGCGGCCGGGCTTCGTGGCCGCGCTTGGCGAGTCGCAAAAGCCACTTGCGCGTGCCGTCGATGGAGACCTGTTCGGAGACGATCTCCGGCCGGTCGAGCGTGTAGAGCGCGCCAAGCCGGTTGCGCAAATCCTTCGACACATCCGTCATGTCGTCGAAGCTGGTCAAGCCGCGGACGTAGATCCAGCTCCAGAGCTGGGCGACACGCATGTTGAGCTGTTTGTCGGGAACGCCTGCCGCTGCGAGGGCCGTCTTCAGGCCGTCACGCGTCAGTCCCGCGAGCGAGGTTTTCGCGGCGGAGGTCGATGTCTCGGCGTCGATTTTTACAAGCGGTGCGGCGGTCATAATCAAAAAATAGCGTCAAGCTTCG
>JAICLG010000278.1 GCA_025927515.1 Hyphomicrobium sp. | reverse complement strand
CCCGGATCGATACTCGTATCTGATTGAGCATCTGCGCAAACTCTTCGGAAATGATTTTGAGATCGTTGGTGTCGATGGCCGCGCTGTAACTTTCGACGAAGGCACCACAACCGGTCTCAGCGTCGGTCAAATCGGATGCGCCCTATCCCATATCGCGGCCTACAGACGAATGGTGAAGCTTGAGCTGCCATATGCGCTGATCGTCGAAGATGACTGCGCTCTTCCCGAGGATATCGATGCCTTACTCGCGCAGCTGGCGAGCACGATCAGGCCGGGAGAAGTTATCCAGCTTTACAATTGGTCGCTGGAGGTTTCGGAATTCAGCATGCAGGATGCTGTCCGCATCGGCAGATGTGGATTGCATTACCCGATGCTGATGAGCGGTATTGGTGCGGCGACGGCCTACGTGATAACGCGCGACGCAGCGGAAAAGATAATCGCCCTCAATTCTCCGGTGGCAGTGACGGCGGATAATTGGTCGTTCTTTCAAAGCCAAGGTGCGATTTCTGTCGTACGCATTTTGCATCCTTGCCCAGTGAAGATCCTGCCCTTTGAATCCACCATTGCATCATCGAAGTGGAACACGGGCGGTTGGATAAGACGCAACGTCTTCATTCAATCGCTGCTTTCCATGCGGAGACGAGTTCTATTTCGGCAGCGACAGCAAAACGTGGTCCTTGTGGATCGGAAATCTCCTTTGAGCGCCGCCATAAAAGTCGATAGAGCCGTTTCTTAGCCAGCTCAACTCGTGCGCGGTCGGCCTCAGCCGCCTGCGATGGCGCCGACGATCAGGAATGGTTGTGCGCCGCTCGCGACAGGTTCGGGGAGAGGCGCGTCGGGCGACTGGTGCGAGAGGTCCTGCTGGCAGGCGAAGAACCTCAGGAACGCCCGGCGCTTTTGCGTCGTGTGGTCGCGAATGGTGCCGCGCAAGACGGGATATTGCTGTTCGAGCGCATTAAGGACCGATCGCTGCGTGACGGCGCCATGGACGGTGAGCGTCACCTCGCCATTGACCTTGGCGTGGATGCGAAGATGGGTGGGCAGCACAACGCGGATCATATCGGTGCATCATTCCAGCGTTTGGGCTTCTACCGACAGTACGGCAGGCAGATCGCGCACGATCGCCGTCCAATTGTCACCGGCATCTGCTGATGCGTAAACTTGGCCGCCGGTCGTGCCGAAGTAGACGCCGCACGATTCAAGCCGGTCGACCGACATCGCGTCGCGCAGAACGTTAACGTAGCAGTTCGCCTGCGGCAGGCCGCTACTCAATGCTTCCCAGTCGTTGCCGCCGGTGCGGCTGCGCCAGACGCGAAGCTGCCCATCTGCCGGAAAGTGCTCGGAGTCGCTCTTGATCGGCACGACGTAGATCGTTTCCGGTTCGTGCGCGTGCACGTCGATGACGAAGCCGAAGTCGGTCGGCAGGTTGCCGCTGACTTCGTGCCAGGAATTACCGGCATCGTCACTGCGCATGACGTCCCAATGTTTCTGCATGAAGAGCACGTTCGGGCGCGCCGGATGCAATGCGAGGCGGTGAACGCAGTGACCAACCTCGGCGTGCGGATCGGGGATGTGCTCGGATTTCAAGCCGCGATTGATGGGTTTCCACGCTTCGCCGCCATCATCAGTACGGAAGGCTCCGGCGGCGGAAATGGCGATGAAAATGCGCTTCGGGTCGACGGGATCGAGCAGGATGGTGTGCAGGCACATGCCGCCTGCGCCTGGCATCCAATGGGCGCCCGATCCGTGGCCGCGGAGGCCGGAAAACTCGGTCCAGGATCTGCCTCCGTCCGTGGTGCGGAAGAGCGCAGCGTCCTCTACGCCTGCGTAGACGGTGTCGGGGTCAGTCAGCGACGGCTCGAGATGCCAGACGCGCTTGAACTGCCACGGATGCGGCGTGCCGTCGTACCATTGATGCGTTCCGGGCACGCCGTCGTAAACGAATGTGTTGTCGACCGGCTCCCACGTTTTGCCGCCATCGTCCGAACGTTGAATTTGCTGGCCGAACCAGCCGCTCGATTGCGAGGCGTAGATGCGATCGGGGTCAACGGGCGAGGCTTTGAGATGATAGATTTCCCAGCCCGCAAAATGCGGTCCGCTGACGTCCCATTTTTTGCGGCCTTCGTCGGACGTCAGGACGAACGCGCCCTTGCGGGTTCCAACCAGAATGCGCACGCCAGCCATTGCCATTCTCCCTGCGGACTGTCGAACCATAGCGATAGACCGCGGGCGGTTCCAAGGCGCCCGTTGGCTCGCTTCCTCAAGGACGGGTGGACGAAGACGTTTCCGACAAGAGGACCGGTTAAAATCTCGTCGACCTTACCAAACTGTGAGGTAGGCAGATGAAACGCCTTAAGCGCGGCGTAACTATGGGCATTTTAACGTGGCGCGCGGATCTTCCAGGGATGTGATACGTGCGGCAAGCCGACGTGGCGATCGTGGGTGCCGGATGGGCGGATCATTGGCCGCGACCATGCTTGGCCGCGCCGGTTATGCCCTCACGCTGATCGATCCCTTCGAGCATGCGCGGCCAGATTTCCGCTGCGAAAAGATCGAGGAGCCGCACGCGCAGCGGTCGGTCAAACTGCGCTCTGGCGCGCGTTTCGCTGGGGCTGCTACGCCGGATCAGTCGGACGAAATTTTATCCAGCATGGTCAGCTGCCGCGTTTTCCGGCATCGTCTCCGATCCTGAAAGAGACGCTGCATCCGTGGATTTAGGACGAGTAGCTAGCGGCCGCTTGTCGAGCCGGCATCCTTTGCCGCTAAACCACCGACGGCGGACCAGTCAAGCTTGTCGCCGCCGTTTGCCAGCAGCGTCAGAAAACGGTCGCGCAGGAGACTTGCGAGAGGCAAAGGAACCTGAAGCTCATCTCCGGCCGCGAGCGCCAGGCGAACGTCCTTCAAGCCGAGCGGTGCCGCAAATCCTGGCGGTTCGAATTTCTCATCGGCGATGAGCTTGCCGTACGTCTTGTAGATGGGGGCGCCAAAGAGCGTCGAGGTCATGACGTCGAGATACTGGTTTTTGTCGACGCCGCCTTTGCTGACCAGCGCCATCGCTTCGCCGAGAGATTCGATGACCGACGCGATCAGGAAGTTGCCACTGAGCTTGACGAGATTTGCGGCTTCCGCCGCGTCGGAGACGGGGAATGTCCTTTGGCCTATGGCGTCGAAAAGCGGCGCAGCGCTTCGCAGGGCGTCCGGCTCACCCGCGGCGACGACGAAGAGTTTGGCGGCCTCTGCTGCTTCGGGGCGCCCAAACACGGGCGCCGCGACGTAGCGCTGACCTGCACGCGCGTGGTCCGCGGCTAGTCGCTTCGATAGCGCGACGCTGATCGTGCTCGAGGAAATGTGAATCGCGGATTTTTTCAAATTGGCGAGCACGCCGCCGTCGCCATAGACAGCAGCTTCGACGGCTTCATCATCCGCGAGCATCGTGAAAACGGCTTCGCCGCGACAGGCGTCGGCAATGCGATCGGCGACCTTCGCACCTGCAGATGCGAGCGCTTCCGCCTTCGCACGCGTGCGATTGTAGACCGTTGTCTCGTGTCCGGCCCTGAGAAGGTTCGCCGCCATCGCGACGCCCATTTGCCCCAAGCCGATGAAACCGACCTGCATCTTCGCTTCTTCCTTCCGAATGCTAAGGCTGCGACCCGAACATCTCACGCTGCCGTGCTTCGAGTTCCTGGCGATAGCGACGCAACGCGAATGCTTCGGTAATGAGACCTATGACGCGTTTCGTCGTCTTATCATCAACGACGACGAGCAACTCGGTCTCACGGCTTTCGAAAAGCGGCATCAGGTGATCGAAATGCGTCTGGGCCTCGACCCATCCGTCGCTTTGGGAGACCGCCTCTTCAAGCGTCCGCCCATCGGAATCGCCGTTCGCCTGGGCGATTTCAGCATGGATGGCAGCGACATCGATGAGGCCGATATATGCGCCCTTTGGATCAATCGCGGCAACGTATTTGGCCGAGCCGATAGGAAACTGCGTCTGGAAATCGGACAGCCGCATTGCGGCGGCCGCCAGCGCGATG
>JAICLG010000354.1 GCA_025927515.1 Hyphomicrobium sp. | reverse complement strand
ATGATCGGAGGCGCCGCCTCGCGCGAGTGCGCAACCGCAAATCTGCCGTAAGCTGATGGCCAAGCGTCGACACGCAAACCGAGCACGGTCGCGAGCCTCCGGACCCAATTCCGACCCAACGTCGCGCTCGGCATTCCGATGGAGGATCGCCCATCCTTGTCATCCGGGGCGAGCCCACTTGCGCGACCCGGGACCCAGATCTCGCGCGCTGCCCTAGGTCCCGGCTCTACGCTGCGCTCCCGCCGGGATGACCGAATAAACCCCGCCTCACGAAGACGGAGATCGCTTCAAACCGCGGAGGCCAAGCCCAAACGGGTCGTTAACAGTCTCTTAATCATCAACAACGGCCTGTTCATTTTTTGCCGCGACAATAACGGCGCGATTCGAACGGTGATCTACCGCAGCGATGCAGCCGTCTCGACGCTTGGTGCAGACGCCGGAACCGGCATTGCGGATGTATGAACCAAAGCGATCGGAAAGCTGAGAAACACATTGGCGCCGAAGCCCACTTCGCCCGCGCCCGGGTCGCTGTTTACAAGCGCCTGAAAGCCATCGTGGCTTTTCCCGTCGTTCTAGCGTTCAGCGCGACGGTCATCGTGCTGCTGATCCCCGAGCGCTATGAGGCTACCGCAACGATCCAGATCGATCCGCGCCAACGCTCGACCGCCTCGATCATGCCGGACAGCGACGAGCCTCAGTCAACGCAGCCGACCATCGAAGCCGAACTGCAAGCGTTGCAATCCGAACCGGTGATCCGCGGCGCCATCCAATCGCTTCGGCTCGACCGCGATGAAGATTTCAAGCCGTCATGGCCTCGCGCAATGTTCGCAGGATTATTCGGTCCAACAAGCCTGGCGCAGACGGAAGCCGCTGTTCGCAGCCGGCTCCAGGTTTCGCGGGTCCGTCACACGTTGCTGGTCAAGATCCGGATTTCGTCGGACGATCCCAACAAATCCGCGCGCATCGCCAACGCGATCGCCGCCGCCTATTTGAAAGACCACGCCGAAGCCACCGCATCGCGCCAAACCGCGGCCGCGATCATGGGACAAAACGACGGAAACGATGCGAAAAGCGTAGGGCCGCCGACGGCATCCGAACGCGTGTTCGAGTCTCTCGTCGCTCAATACGGCCAGACGCTCGAATTGCCCGGGCCCCGCCTCGTCGCCATAGCCAATCCGCCGCGCAGACCGGAGACACCGAAGCGAACGCACATCGTCGCGGTCGTCTTCGTGCTTGGCTTGATCGCCGCCTTCGGAACCGCTCTGCTTCTCGAATTCCGTTCTTTCGCGCACACGCAGGCGACAAGAGTGCGCGCGCAATTCTCCTGCTCGCACATGACGTCGCTGCCTGCCATTCTGCGTAACGTGTCAGTACCATCTCACGCATGCCGTTTCGTGCTCGCGGAGCCGGCGGGCGATTATGCGGAAGCCGTAAGACAGACGTGCCGCGAACTCGAAAAACGCCGCAACGGCGCCCCGTCCCGCCTGACGCTCGTGGTTTCGGCACTTCCGGACGAAGGCGCCGAATTCCTGGCCTCGAACATCGCCCATCAATATGCCATGGCCGGCCATTCGCCGTTGCTTATCGACGCCGATCTCCGCATGAAGACCTTGACGCGCCAGCTTGCAGACAAGTGCACGTGCGGTCTCCTCGATCAGATCGCGAGCAATCGGCCGGTCGAAAACGCCATTCTCCGCGACTGCGCGACGGGACTTCACTTCCTTCCCGCCTCCGGACCTGCACCGATCCCCATGCCCGTGCGTGACATCCTGAATTCGAAAGCGTTCGCCGACTCCATCGCCACGCTGAAGCAGAATTTCGTCAAGATCGTCGTGTCCGCTCCGCCGCTGCTGACCGCGACGGATGCCCTTTTCCTCGCGGAGATGGCCGACGAAATCGTCTTCGCGACGGCATGGCAAAAGACCCCGGCGCGCCTCGCAAAAAAAGCGCTGGCTTCCATCGATGCCTACCAAAACAAGCTTGCGGGCGCCGCGCTGACCGAGATCGTCCAAGGGAACGATACGTCGATCATGAGCCTCTACGAGGTATTGGAGGAAATGCGCAGCGCCGCCGCACACTCAGCTTTCAACGCGGATGCCGTTTGATCGACTGAGGCAAAATACAAAACGGCGGATCACGTGTCCGCCGCCTGCCGATCATATGTAGCGACGTTCCTCAGAACTTCACCTTCACGCCACCGTAAGCCGCGAACGGCATCGCCGGCGTAAAGCTGCGAGGATCGTTGAAATCGAACTCGCCGAGCGACGCACCCGACGCCTCCTCGGTATCGAAGAACGTGCCGTAAGTGCCGTAATGGTTGTCGAACAGATTGTCGATCAAGCCATAAATCTGGATATGGTCCGTCAGGTCGTAAGACGTATGCAGGTTGACCTTCGCGTAGCCCGCAAGCTGCGGGTTCGTGTTGTTCTCGTCACCGTAGAAATATTGTCCGCTCGACGCGATGAGATCGGCGCCGAACTTCCATTTCGATGTCAGCCAATAGTCGAACCCGGCCTTGAAAATATGCGCGGGAACGCCGGGAATGTGATCGCCCGGCATGACCTCGATGCATTCCTCATCCGGATCCGACACGGTTACGCATTCGCCGGCGTTGGGATTATTCGGCGAAAACTGCTCGTAGCCTTT
>JAICLG010000209.1 GCA_025927515.1 Hyphomicrobium sp. | reverse complement strand
TTCAAATGCGCCGCGCAAGCACCTTTTGATCGTCGAGGACAATCCTGCAGAGCGCATGAGCATTGCCGAGCTTCTAATGAGCGGAGACATCGAGATCCTGACAGCAGCCGATGGCGCCGCCGCCATGAAGATCCTCCAAGCCCAAAGGGTCGATTGCGTCGTCCTCGATCTCAAGTTGCCCGACATGTCCGGGTTCGACGTTCTCGAACGGATGTGCGGTATACCGACGCTTCGCGATATTCCGGTCATCGTGTTCACGGGTCGCGAGCTGTCGAATGAAGAAGATCTGAAAATCAGACAATTGGCGCGAACTGTCGTCGTCAAGGGCGTCGAGTCTCCTGAAAGGCTGCTCGATGAGACGGCGCTGTTCCTGCACCGGGTCATCTCGGATCTGCCGGCGGAAAAGCAGAAGCTTTTGTCCAGGCTCCACGGCACGGACGATTACCTGTTGGGGCGCAATGTGCTCCTCGTGGACGACGACGCGCGCAATATATTTGCGCTCAGCAGCCTACTTGAACGCCGCGGCATGCACGTTCTCACCGCGACGACAGGACTTGAAGCCATCCAAACGTTGGATTCAAATGATGTGTCCATCGTCTTGATGGACATCATGATGCCCGAGATGGATGGCTATCAGACGATGCAGCGCATTCGGGGCGGTGAGAAGCATCAACGGCTTCCGATCATTGCTCTGACGGCGAAGGCGATGAAGGGCGATCGCGAAAAATGCCTGGAAGCCGGAGCTTCCGATTACCTCGCAAAGCCGGTGGATACGGAGCAGCTGCTCTCGGTAATGCGCATGTGGCTGCATCGGTGATGGGGGTAGATGTGGTTTCAGACGATATCGTCAACATTCTTCTTGTCGATGATCAGCCTGGAAAGCTTCTCGCGTACGAGGCCATTCTCGATGGCCTGGATGCGACGCTGATCAAGGCGACGACCGCGGAAGAAGCGCTGTCGGCTCTCTTGAAGAAGGAAATTGCAGTCATCCTGATGGATGTCTGCATGCCGGATCTCGACGGTTTCGAGCTTGCGTCGATGATCAGAAATCATCCGCGCCACGAGAAGACCGCGGTCATTTTCATCTCGGCTGTGCGTCTCGACACCGACGATCTTCTGAAAGGTTATCGCACGGGCGCCGTCGACTATGTGCCCGTCCCGGTCGTGCCGGAGATCCTTCGAGCGAAGGTGCAGATATTCGTGGAGTTGTATCGAAAAAGCCGGCAGCTCGATAATCTCAACGCCCAGCTCGAGGAACGCGTTCGGCAACGCACCGAACAGCTGGAAGAATCCCACGCCCTGCTCCAGCAAAGCGAGGAGCGTTTGCGGCTCGCCAGTGAAGCAGCGCGTCTCGCGACGTTCGAATACGACCATATGGAGCAAACGTTGCAATGGTCGCAGAACATCGCCGAAGTTCTACACGTCGCCATACCCCCGAAGCAGGACTTCGAGTCCTTTATAGACACCGTGTCGGAGGAGGATAGAGAGGCTGTTCGCAGCTATTTTCAGGCCGCGAATTTCGCGGATACGACCTCCGAGCTTGAATTCCGCGTCAACGGCGCACGCGGCATCGCCTGGATCCTTGCACGCGCACGCGCTTTCAAGAGTGGCGAAGGTGGCGCCGTCCGCGTCCTCGGAACGCTTCTCGATGTGACCGAACGCAAGTTGGCCGACAGTCATCAGCAATTGCTCATGGCCGAACTCGATCATCGCGTGAAAAACATCCTCGCCAATGTCGCCGCAATCGCCCGGCTGTCGAGTTCGAACGCCGTGTCCATCAGTGCCTTCTCGTCAGCGCTCGACGGCCGCATCCACGCCATGTCGGCAGCCCACGACTTGCTGCGTCAAAGCAGTTGGACCGGCGTCGACCTGCACGAATTGGTGGCAGGCGCACTCGAACCTTTCAGGTCACGCACCGATAACGACATCAGGTTCGATGGCGACAAAGTGCGCCTTACCTCGAAATTCGCTCAATCCATGGCGTTGCTTCTCCATGAGCTTGTAACCAACGCGGTAAAGCACGGATCGTTGTCGAGATCCGGCGGAACGGTATCGGTGAACTGGTCGCGTGTGACCGATGCCGATGGCGAAAAGATTCTGTTTTCGTGGAAAGAACGCGGCGGTCCGCCGTGCACGAACCCGATCCGCAACGGCTTTGGGCTGACCGTCGTACGCAGCGCTGCGTCAGAGTGCGGGGGACAAGCGAATATGAAACTTGCGCCCGAAGGATTCGAGTTCAGCTTCGAAGGCAATATCTCGATACGAACGCGCATGGTTAGTCCGCGCCATATCGCGATCGTCTCGAACCCGTGTTCGCTGTCGCCCGCGCCGACCGCACCGTCTCAGTGTGCATGCCGAATTCTGCTGATCGAAGATGAAGCTCTTATCGCACTCCAGCTGAAGCTCGATCTCGAAGCGGAAGGCCACACCGTCGTTGGCCCCATTGCGAGGCTCCCCGATGCATTGGCTGCGGCGACAGATGCCGAGTTCGACATTGCGTTGATCGACATCAACCTTGGCGCCGATAACAGCGCGCCCATCGCCCAAATTCTCGACCGGCGGAAGATACCGTTCGCGTTTACGACCGGATACAACGACTTGATCTTCCTGCCGCCACCGCTTCGCGACTATCCGCATTTGACCAAACCCTATAGCCCCGCGGACGTCAAAAAGTTGGTATCGCAGCTTCGCCATCAGGCATCGGAAAAATCCGTCTTGGTATCGAGTGAATCGATATCAGGACACCTGAATTAGACGAGCGGCCGTTGGCAAGCTGTCGCGCTAAACTGAATTTTCGTTACCGCTACGTTAAAAAAACCACCGAGCCATAGTTCGGCAACATTCGTCCCTGAGGACGCATATCGATCGATGGGCGTTCCGGACTGCAACAAGTGCCCGAGTTTGGCTACAAGCGATCCTAGTCGATCGACCCCTT
This sequence comes from Hyphomicrobium sp., assembly GCA_025927515.1. Classification (GTDB taxonomy): domain Bacteria; phylum Pseudomonadota; class Alphaproteobacteria; order Rhizobiales; family Hyphomicrobiaceae; genus Hyphomicrobium_B. The sequence goes on along the minus strand of JAICLG010000209.1, from coordinate 2,359 downwards.
GCTCGCTTACGTTGGTCGCGCGAAACCTGTAGCGGAGTCACGCGTTGGTCGGAATTGCAAATAGCGCCTTCTGTCGGGGGATTTGATGACTGGCACGACATACCGTTCCTCGCTCGACGTCGCCGCAATCGGTAACGGCCGTGTCGCCGCGCTGATCGATCCGGGTGGTCGCATCGTGTGGTGGTGTTTTCCGAGACTCGACGGCGACCCCGTTTTTTGCCGCCTGCTTTCCGGTCCGGAGGACAAAGGCTTTTGCGATGTCGTTCTCGAAGGTCAAGTATCCGCGACGTCAAGCTACGTTCGCAATACCTGCATCCTGGAGACGGTGTTGGTCGCGAGCAACGGCGCGAGCGTCAAGGTAACCGATTTTGCGCCGCGCTTTCCACGCTACGGACGCTCGTTTCACCCGACGCAGCTCATTCGCCGTATCGAACCGCTGAGCGGCCTGCCTCGAATCGTCTGCCGCGTCCGTCCGACGTTCGACTACGGCCAGACAACCGCCGTTCCTTCTCAGGGCTCGAACCATATCCGCTACGGCGGCAGCGGAACGCCAGTCCGGGTTACGACGGATCTCGCAGTTTCGTACATCGTGCACGAGACGCCTTTTGCGTTGACCCGTCCCGTAACCCTCGTACTTGGCAACGACGAGCCGATCGAAAGCCCGGTCGATACGATGTCGAGAGAGTTTCTCGAATCGACGCGCGAATACTGGGTCAACTGGGTGCGGGGACTCGCCATCAGCTATGAATGGCAGCCCGATGTCATCCGGGCGGCAATTTCGCTGAAGCTCTGCACGTTCGAGGAAACGGGAGCGATCACCGCCGCGCTGACGACCTCCATACCGGAAGCTCCGAACACGCCGCGCACATGGGATTATCGCTTCTGCTGGCTCCGCGACGCATACTTCGTCATCCAGGCGCTGAACCGCTTGGGCGCCACGCAATCGATGGAGCACTACCTCAACTACATCACGACGATTGTCGCGGACGCCCAAAGCCCGCTGAAACCGGTGTACGGCATCATCCACAACGACACGACCGAGGAACGGATTGCGCCCGATCTCAAGGGCTACCTTGGAATGGGTCCGGTTCGCATCGGCAATCTCGCTTCAAAGCAGCTTCAGCACGATGCCTACGGCAGCGTTATCCTGGGCGCTGCACAAATGTTCATCGACCAACGTCTGCCGCGAATGGGAGACGCAAGCCTCTTCCGCGAGCTTGAGCATCTTGGACAGCAAGCCCGGCGCTTATATCTCGAGCCCGACGCCGGCATTTGGGAATATCGCGGACGTGAGCGCATTCACACCCACTCGGCGACGATGTGCTGGGTTGCCTGCGATCGCCTGGCTCGAATTGCAACCCTGCTCGGACTGTCCGACAGGGCCGGATACTGGAGGCAGTCGGCGGATCGCATTCGTTCAGAAATCCTGTCTCGGGCCTGGAGCGATAAGCGTGGCGCGTTTACCGGCGCGTTCGACACCGATGAACTCGATGCAAGCGTCCTGTTGCTCGCCGAGCTTGGACTCGTCGCCCCGGGTGATCCGCGCTTCATCAAGACGTGCGATACGATCGGCCGCGAGCTGATGCGCAATGGACTGATGCTGCGCTACGCGGCCGAGGACGATTTCGGTCTGCCCGAGTCCGCCTTCCTGGCTTGCCAATTCTGGTACATCGACGCTTTGGCTTTGATCGGCCGGACTGGACAGGCGCGCGAGCTGTTTGGCGAGCTGCTCGGCCACCGCAATGCGTTTGGAATGTTGAGCGAGGATTTGCACCCGGCCACGGGACAACTCTGGGGAAATATTCCGCAGACCTATTCGATGGCCGGCCTTATCAACTCCGCGACGCGGCTATCCCGCGGATGGGACGACGCGTGGGCGGCGCCGCCCAAGGCCGATCCGAAACACATCCACTCTCCAGAGAGCGCCGATTTTGGCATGCATGTGGAGCAAACTCTGCAGCACCTGGCGTGATCCTCACGTCATTTGCGAAGACCGCCGCCCGCGCGTCCGCCGTGTCGTTGCCTGATTGATAATCGCCGTTATGCGGCAGTGTACGCCGCCTTCTCTAAAGGTACGGTCGACCGTGGCGCTCGGAAAGCCGCTATCGATCAGCATGGAACCGAGGCCACGCCGCTCGGGTTGCGCCACGGCCGGCCCGCCCCGCTCGTCCCAGACGAGTTCGAAGCGCGCCTCGTTGTCAGCCAATTGGTCGAGCTTCCACGCGATATGAACGGTGCCGGTCGAACTCGACCAGGCGCCATATTTTATGGCATTGGTCCCGAGCTCATGCAGCGTTAGCGCCAGCGCGTTCGCCACGTCGCCAGGTATGATTCCGTCCGGCCCGTGCATGACGATCCG
>JAICLG010000235.1 GCA_025927515.1 Hyphomicrobium sp. | reverse complement strand
ATGCACGTTAGCTCCCATCCGGCGCGCCCAGTGATTGCCACAAGAAGCGAAGGCAGTATCAAGGAAGGTGACATTTTTTTTAGGTATCCAGGCCAGTCGGCGCGGATCAAATACAGTGATCTTCGCGCCTTACTCGATGATAGGGATCGACAAGCGCGTATCGGAATATTGCCGATGGTCAAAGAGCTATTGATGCTCGGACCGGAGAAGGCAATGATTGCTGATCTTGGGCGGGGGGTTCTAAGCGGAGACGGCATCTCCTTACAGATTGAGGAGGGACTACTCGACCAGATTAAGTTTATTCGGGAGGGTGAATTCGACGAAAAAAAAGGACAACCTGCCCTTCGATTGATGGGCGACGTACAAGCAGTGCGAGCCGGAGGAGAGATTGTTCGTAGGGGCTTCGTCACGCCATCTGACTTAGTGCGGGATTTCCTCGACCTTTGTTCGCCGTACGAACCTATTGAATACATTCGCTGCGCTGTGGAAGGTGGCAACGGAGCGTGGCTACCAATCCACTACTTTGGAACGAAAGCCAAGATTTCGGAACAGGCGCTCGCCGAGTTTATTATGGGGACAGATGCCCCAGCGAAGCGGAAGGATATTTACCGGGACCGAGCTTTGGGTAAGGTGCTAGCGTTGCGAAAAGCGGGTGGTACAGGAGCGATCATCCTTCAGCAACTGATGAAGGGCGAAGTGCCCGAAGTTGTCGATGTATCTAGTGCCACCAGCTCGGGCTTTGCCGTAGCGGCGCTGTGGAAACAGCCGCCACTTCAATTGCCGCAACTCCTTGCATTGATGAGACGGTGCAAAGAAGTCGTCGAAGCTAGCAACAAATCGAGCGCAATGAGTGTCATCCGACGCGGAATTGCCCGCCTTGACGAGCTGTATTTTGCCGATAGCTTGGTCCAAGGAACTAGAAGCAGTTGAGAGCGCGCCGCATTGTTCGAAGGTTACAACTAGGGCTTCGGGGCCTGACGACATTCGACTGCCGAAGCTGATCCTACCCCACTCGCCACCACACGCCCCCACTCCATACGCCGACCTCATCCCCCTCGCCGTCCTTCGGCTCGGCGAGTTCAACTAGCTCCGCATAAACTGCGCGCGTGCAGAGTGCTTCCAGCCTCCCGCGCACCAACACGTACGGCTTCAATCCGCCGTCGGGTTGCGTCTTCTCGAAACGCAGCGGATGCTCCGCATCGACTGTCACGACGTCATCGACGTTGGTGCGGAAGGTGAGAGTCTGGTTGCGGCCTTCGCCTGACACGGCCATCTCGACGGCGAGGAAGGGTGCGTCCTCGACTTCGACATCGACCTTCTCGGCGGGCGTCACGAGATAGGTCTTGCCGTCGTCGTCTTTGCGCAGGATCGAAGCGAACAGCTTGACGAGCGCGATGCGTCCGATCGGGCTTCCCTGATACATCCAGGTGCCGTCGCGGCGGATCTTCATGCCGATGTCGCCGCAGTAGGGCGGGTTCCATTTCTCGACGGGCCGGGCGCCCGCCTCGCCGCTTTCGGCGGCGGCGCGCGTCAAAGCTTCCAGACCTGTGGATGACGTTGCGGTACGATCGTTCACGCCGGCAATTTCATGCGTTTTATCCGGCCTCTGTGCCCATTCCTTCAAGCCGCCAGAGTGTTGCCATTTCCTAACGTAACCTTCACTTGACCCTAGGAGGAGCGAGCAGGATCGTCTAGGTTTAAGATGCCGCCGGGAACGCCATAGCTCGGCCCTTTGTTTCCAATATAGAATCTGCCGAGCGAGGCCGTCCATCCATGAGCAATGTCGTCGAGACCCATACCGATATCGTGCCGCGGCTTGAAGCCGCCGCCGAGCGCGTGCAGCGGGCACACAAGGCCGCAGCCGCGGTCATCTTCGGACAAGACGAGGTCATCGAGCGAACGCTGATCACGATCCTGTCGGGCGGCCATGCGCTGCTGATCGGCGTGCCGGGTCTTGCGAAGACGCTGCTCGTCGAGACGCTGGGCAAGGTGCTCGGGCTCGATGCGAAGCGCATCCAGTTCACGCCCGACCTGATGCCGTCGGATATTATCGGCTCGGAAGTGCTCGAAGACGAGCCCGGGCACGGGCGCTCGTTCCGCTTCATCAAGGGGCCGATCTTCACGCAGCTGCTGATGGCGGACGAAATCAACCGTGCCTCGCCGAAGACGCAGTCGGCGCTCTTGCAGGCGATGCAGGAGCATCATGTCACCGTCGCGGGGCAGCGCCACGATACGCCGGCGCCGTTTCATGTGCTGGCGACGCAGAACCCGCTCGAGCAGGAGGGCACGTATCCGCTGCCCGAAGCACAGCTCGACCGCTTCCTGTTGCAGATCGACGTCGGCTATCCCGATCTCATCGCAGAACGGCGCATGCTCTACGCAACGACCGGCACCGATTCCACCAAGGTCGAGCCGGTGATCTCGGCGCAAGATTTGATGGCGACGCAGCGGCTGGTCCGCCAGATCCCGGTTCCCGATAAAGTCGTCGAGGCGATCCTGAAGCTCGTGCGCGCGGCGCGTCCGGGCACCGGCGCCAATGCCGAGACCGATCGCTTCGTCGCCTGGGGTCCCGGCCCGCGCGCCAGTCAGGCGCTGATGCTCGCCGTTCGCGCGAAAGCTTTGATCGATGGCCGTTTGGCGCCGTCCGTCGACGACGTCGTGGCGCTTGCCGAGCCGATCCTGAAACATCGCATGGCGCTGACGTTCGCCGCGCGCGCTGAGGGTGAGGATCTCAACCGCATCATCGCGCGCCTCGCTGCGTCGGTGGAGTAATCGCGGATGGCAGGCCCCCGAGGGCAACGAGCCGGAACGAACAACGAAAGCCGACATGTTCTGGCGCTCGAACGCGAGGCCGTAAGTCTCGTCGACCGGATGCCGGAGCTGCTGATGGAAGCCGACCGCATCGCCTCGACGGTGGCGCAAGGCATTCATGGGCGGCGTCGCGCGGGTCCCGGCGAAACGTTCTGGCAATTCCGGCAATATCAGACCGGCGAGAATGCGACGCTCGTCGATTGGCGGCGGTCGGCAAGCTCGGATCATCTTTATATCCGCGAACGCGAGTGGGAAGCCGCGCATACGCTGCATCTCTGGCCGGATCTTTCGCCATCGATGAATTTCCAGAGCCATATCGCGCCGGTGTCGAAGCGCGACCGGGTGCTGGTGTTGACGCTCGCGGCCGCCGAGTTGCTTGTGCGCGGCGGCGAGCGCGTGGCACTCTTGGCGCAGATGTCGCCCACGGCCAGCCGCAACGCCGCGACGCGCATCGCGGAGACGATGACGGCGAACGCCGATTCCGAATTCACGAATAAAGGCCTGCCGCCGCGTGCGGCGCTCAGCCGGTTTTCCGGGCTCATCCTGTTCAGCGATTTCCTGACGCCCGCGCACGAAATCCGCGAGCGCCTTGAAGGCTTCGCGGCCAGTGGGGTCGCCGGGCACATGGTTCAGGTAATCGATCCGGCGGAAGAAACGCTGCCCTACCACGGTCGCACGGAATTCTTGAGCCCCGGCGGCGATCAACGGTGGGTCGCGGATCGCGTCGAGGCGCTGCGTCCGAAATACCGGGCGCGCTTCGAAGCGCATCGGGCGGAAATCGCCGAGATGGCGAAGCGGTTCGGCTGGTCGTTTCTGACCCATCATACAGATCGTCCCGCGTCCGAGCCGCTGTTATCGCTGCTGATGCGGTTGCAGGGATCGGCGAGCGGTTATAAATGGATGTCCGGCAGCTCCGACATGACGGAGCGTGCCCTATGAGCTTCGGCCCCCTCGCCTTCCTGAGCCCGTGGCTGCTCGCTGCGCTGGTGACGCTGCCGCTCATCTATTGGCTGTTGCGCGCCGTGCCGCCGCGTCCGACGCAAGTGGAATTTCCGCCGACGCGCATTCTCGTCGGACTCGAGAACGAGGAAAAAACTGCCGAGAAGACGCCGTGGTGGCTGACGCTCATCCGGCTCCTCGCCGCAACGCTCGTTATCCTGGCGCTCGCCGATCCGGTGCTCAATCCGTCACGCGATGCGGCGCTTTCCGGTCAAGGACCTGTCGTCCTTTTCGTCGATAACGGCTGGGCCGCGGCATCGCACTGGCCCGAACGCGTCAACATGATCGAACGCATGATCGGCCAGGCCGAAAGCAAGGGCCGTCCGGTCATCGTTGCTGGAACGGCTGCGACGGTCAAACTGCCGGTTCTCAAAATTCAGTCACCTGCCGACGCGCGAGCGACAGCCGCCGCGCTGATGCCAGAACCCTTCGCGCCGGATCGCGCCGCGACGGTGACCGCGCTTAAAAAGGCGCTCGATGACGCAGGCGCAAAAAATCCGAGCATCGTCTGGCTGCACGACGGCCTCGACGACAAAGAGGATGCGAACGACATCGCAACGAAGCTTGCGGACCTCGCAGGCAGCGGAACGTTCGCCGTTCTCGACGAGACGAAAGGCCATGAAGTGCTCGGGCTTGCCGCCCACCTCGGCGAAAAAGGCAAGCTCGAAGCGACGATCCTGTCACCCGGCGGACCACAGCGCGAAGGAAGCGTCAATGCCTATTCGGCGCGCAACGAACGTCTCGGCGAAGCGCCATTCAAGCTCGCGAGCGGGCAGCGGTCGGTAACGACGGCATTCGAATTGCCTCTGGAACTTCGCAACCAGGTGGCGCGCATCGAAGTCGCGGGCGAACGGTCGGCAGGGAGCGTCAGTCTCATCGATGCCGCCACGCAATGGCATCGCGTCGGGCTGCTGTCGGGCGAGAGCCGCGAGGAAGCCCAGCCATTGCTGGCGCCGCTCTACT
>JAICLG010000186.1 GCA_025927515.1 Hyphomicrobium sp. | reverse complement strand
TGGATGCCGCGATCTGGATTTCCCGTGGGTTCGCGAACGTGATCGTCATTCCGTTCCTTGCGATTGCAACCGCACGCAACACGGGCTGGACCGTTGATCTGCATTTTTCGCGCGTCGCCGTGTTTCATTCGACTGCGCTGCTTGTCACCGGCGTATTCCTGCTCGCCGTGGCGGGCGCCGGGTATTTCGTCAGGTACTTCGGTGGCGACTGGGGTCGCACACTGCAGATCGAATTGGTGTTCGCAGCGATCCTTCTCGTCGCGCTCGTCGCATCTTCGGGGCGCTTTCGGTCCAGGCTGAAGGTCTTCATCAGCAAGCACTTCTTCTCCTATCGATACGACTATCGTGAGGAATGGCTTCGATTCACCCGTACACTGTCGCTGGAGAGCGTTGGGCAGAACGTGCACGAGCGGACCATCAAGGCGCTTGCGGACCTTGTTGAGAGTCCCGGCGGCGCCTTATGGCTAAGGGATGAAGCCCGGGGCTTTATCCCTGCCGCTCGCTGGAACATGCCGCCTGTCGCGACGGACGCCGTGGAGCAGACGGGCGGCGCGTTTGTTGCCTTCCTGGAGCGAACCGGGTGGATCGGTAACATCGATGAATGGCGCGCACATCCCGATCGTTACGAGCATGTGCCGCTGCCGACGTGGTTTTCGACGCTTTCCAACGCATGGCTTGTCGTTCCGCTGCTGCAAAGCGCGCAACTCCTTGGCTTCGTTGTGTTGGCGCTACCGAGAACGGCCATCGTGATCGATTGGGAGGTGCGCGATCTGCTGAAAACGGCGAGCCGGCAGGCAACGAGTTTTCTGGCACAGATCGAGGCAAGCGAGTCGCTGCTCGAAGCACGCAAATTCGAGGCATTCAACCGGATGTCGGCTTTTGTCGTCCACGATCTCAAGAACCTGATTGCGCAGCTTTCGCTCATGCTAAGGAACGCCAAACGGCACAGTGGCAATCCCGAGTTCCAGGCAGACATGCTGGAAACGGTGGAGCATGTCGTAGCCCGCATGAACGGGTTGATGCTGCAGCTGCGATCCGACGCACACCCCGTCGACAACCGTCGGCCGGTGAACCTGGAGGCAGTGATGCAGCGTGTATGCGCCGCCAAACGCGCCTCCAGTGTTTCGATTTCGACCGACCTCGAGCCCGGCGCGAGCGCATTTGCTCACGAGGACCGCCTCGAGCATGTGATCGGCCATCTGGTACAGAACGCCATGGACGCGAGCGTGCCGCAGGCCAGTGTTCGCGTGTCTGTTGCGCGCGACGGAAATTTTGTCAACATACTGGTTGCGGACAGCGGCGGCGGGATGACGCGCGAATTCATCCGTGATCGGCTCTTCAAGCCATTCCAGACGACGAAAGCGACAGGCATGGGCATCGGTGTCTACGAGAGCTCTCAGTACGTTGCGAGCGTGGGTGGAGAGCTTCTCGTGGAAAGCCAGCCCGGGTCAGGGACTCGCGTGACTGTGCGTCTGCCGCAGGCGGATTCGTCGATCGCGCCTGCGCGGCCGCTGCAGGAGCAAACGGCATGACCGTGACGCGTCGGGCGTTGCTCATCGTGGAGGACGACCCGGCCCTGCAAAAGCAAATGCAGTGGGCGTTCGATCAATACGAGACGGTTGTTGCTACCGACCGCGCAAGTGCCATCGCCCAACTGCGCCGCTTCGAGCCTCCGGTGGTCACCATGGATCTCGGCCTGCCGCCGCAGGCGGATAGCCCTGACGAAGGTCTGCGGCTGCTCGAGGAGATCCACACGCTGACACCGGAAACCAAGGTCATCGTCCTGACTGGGCAGAATGATCGGGAAAATGCGCTGAAGGCGATCGGGCTCGGCGCACACGACTTCTGCACCAAGCCGTTCGAGCCCGAGTTGCTCACATGGACGATCGAGCGGGCATTCCGGGTGCATGAGTTGCAGGAGGAGAACAAGCGGTTGCATGCCGCTCAGGAGACCCCGGCAATGGCGGGAGTCATCACCCGTGACCCGGGCATGCTGCGCATCTGTCGAACCGTCGAGAAGGTCGCGCCCGCTTCGGTAACCGTGTTGATCCTGGGCGAGTCGGGGACAGGAAAGGAACTGCTTGCGCGCGCATTGCACGATCTTTCGCCACGGCGCAACGAGCGATTTGTCGCGATCAATTGTGCGGCGATTCCGGAGACGCTGCTCGAGAGTGAATTGTTCGGCTACGAGAAGGGCGCGTATACAGGCGCGGTCAAGCAGACGATCGGCAAGATCGAGACTGCGCACGGGGGCACACTGTTCCTCGACGAGATCGGCGATCTATCGGCCGCCTTGCAGGCGAAGCTGTTGCGCTTTCTTCAGGAACGCGTCATCGAGCGCATCGGCGGACGACAGGAGATACCGGTTGACGTGCGGATCGTTTGTGCCACCCATCAGAATCTCAAGGCGCAGATCGCGGGTGGAAAGTTCCGGGAGGATCTTTATTATCGCATCGCCGAGATCGTCATCGAGATTCCGCCACTACGCGACCGACATGGGGATGCCGCGCTGCTCGCGCACAGTTTCGTGCGCAAGTTTGCGTCGGAGCACAAACGCAACGGCATGTCGCTCCTGCCTGAGGCGATCAATGCGATCGAGGCTCATCCGTGGCCCGGCAATGTCCGCGAGCTCGAGAACGTCATCAAGCGTGCGGTTATCATGGCCGAAGACGGCGGTATCAACGCTGCCGATGTTGGCCTCGCGCCGTCCGATTCGGATGCGGCGCTCAATTTGCGGCAAGTGCGCGAGCAGGCCGAAAAGCACGCGGTCATACGCGTGCTGGGACGTTCCAATGGCAATCTCAGCAGGGCCGCCGAAGTGCTCGGCGTGAGCCGGCCCACGCTGTACGACCTGATGTCCCGATTCGGTCTCCGATAGCAACGTCTCTCATCTCTGGCGGAACCACCCATGAACCAATCGCATTTCCGAAGCCTGTGCAGTGCTGTTGCCCTTTGCATTGCCGCCGGCGGACTTGTCTCGTGCGTCGCGAAAGACGCGTCGTCCTACGTCGCGTCCGCGAAGAGCTACATCGCCAAGTCCGACTACAAAGCAGCGGTGATCGAGCTCAAGAATGCGGTGCAAAAGGAGCCGGACAGCGCCGAAGCCCGTTACCTGCTGGGAAGGTCGCTTCTGGCGATGGGCGACGCAGCCGGCGCCGAGGCCGAGATTCGCAAGGCGATAGCTAATCATGCCCCGGAAAATGATGCGTTGCCGCTGCTGGCTCGTGCCATGGCGAGTCAGGGCAAAGTCGAACAGGTCATTACCGAGCTCGCAGGGCACAAGCTGGGCGACGCACAAGCGCGATCCGACCTCGAAGTTTCGCTCGCTGCCGCTTACCTCGCTAAAGGCGACGTCAAGAATGCGCAACGCGAAGCGAACTCGGCGCTCGTCGATCAGCCGGGCAACGCCCGCGGCTTGCTCGTACAGGCGCGCATCGCGGCACTCGGCGGGGATTTGAAGACTGCTCGCAGCCATGTCGACGAGGCCTTCAAGAATTCGCCCGACGACCTCGACACGTTGCTCGTGAAGGCGGAGCTGGCCGTAGTCGACGGAAATGTCGACGACGGGAAAAAACTGCTGGAACGCGCGGCGACTGCGCATCCGGAATCGATTGTTGCCCGTTTCGCGGCGTTCTCGCTAGCTTTGAAAACGCGCGATATGGAGGGTGCAAAAGCTCAGCTTGCCAAAATGAAGGAGATCCAGCCGAACGATCTTCGCGGCAGCTATGCTGAAGCGCTGCTCGCGGAGGCGCAGGGAGAGAACGAGCGCGCGCGCGTGGCAGTCCAGCGCGTGCTTGGGCGATTGCCGGAGCATATTCCGAGCCTCATTCTGGACGGACTCATCGAGTTCAAACTTGGGTCGTACGCAGCTTCGGAAGACGCTCTTCGAAAGGCTCTGGCAAAGACCCCTGACGACCCGACAGCGGGTCGAATTCTTGCACTCGTCTATTTGCGTACAGGCCGGGCTCAGCAAGCGTCCGATCTTCTCGTCCGCACACTGGGGCGGCATCCCGATGATCCCGTTCTTCTTCGCACGGCGGGAGAGGCCTACCTTGCCACGGGGGACCCGACGCTCGCCGCGCATGCGTACGAGCGCGCGAATGCGATCGACAAGAACAACGTCGGGAGCAAAATTCGTCTTGCACAGGTTCGAATGGCTGCCGGCGATACGGCACGCGGTTTCTCCGACCTGGAATCGCTGGCCGACAACGAGCCTACGCAGTCCCAGGCGGAGCTTGCCTTGTACAGCGAGCATATGCGGCGTCGGGAATACGACCGCGCTCTGGCAGCTGTCGACGCGTTGGCAAAGAAGCAGCCGAAGTCGGTGCTTGTCCCTGCGCTGCGCGGCGCGGCCTATCTGGCCAAACGCGATCTCGTGAAAGCGCGGGCTAACTTCACGAAAGCGCTGGATATCCAGCCGGATTATTTCCCGGCCGCGCAAAGTCTCGCAATCATCGACTTGGAGGAAGGTAATCCGCAAGCGGCCGAGCAACGTTTCCAACGAATCCTGGCCAAGAATCCGAAAAACGAGCAGGTTCTTCTTGCTTACGCTCAATTGCTGACGCTTTCCGGCGGCACGCCGGAAGCGATCAAGGACGCAATCGACAAGGCCATTGCGGCTAATCCGACATCATCGCGCGCTCGGCTCGCGTTAATCGGTTACCAAATGCGCCGTCGCGATCCCAAAGCAGCGATTGCTGCCGCACAAGCGGGATTGACGGCCATTCCCAACAATGTGCAATTGATGGAAGCGTTGGGCGCAAGTCAGCTTGCGGGGAACGAACCCAATCAGGCAATCGAGACGTTCAAGACCGTGGTTCAGCTGCAACCCGAGAATCACCTGGCTTTGCTGCGCCTCGCCGAGGCACAAGTGGCAATCAAGGACTATACGGGGGCCATCGAGAACGAGCGCAAGGCCCTCGTCCTGAAACCGGATCAGCCGCAGGCGCTGTTTGCACTTGCGAAGACCTACATGCTGTCGGGACAGCCGGAGGCGGCGATCGGCGAAGCACGTAGTCTGCAAAAGCAGCATCCGGACAAATCCGCGGGATACGTGCTCGAGGGAGAGCTGTTGCGGGCCCAGAAGAAATGGCCGGAAGCGGCGACGGCGTTCGCTTCGGCCATGTCGCGCGAACCGACGTCGATTGTCGCCACGCGCTACTACACCACCTTGCTAGCGGCCGGCAAAGACGCGGAGGCGGCGAAAGTGTCGAGCCAGTGGATCCAGAAGAATCCGAAGGATCCAACCTTTTTGCTGCTGCACGCGGAACAGGCTCAGGCAAAAAACGACTTCGTTACGGCCGGGTCCGGATATCGGAAAGTCCTCGAAATCGACCCCGACAACATTCCGGCGCTGAATAACCTGGCTTGGATTCTCGCCGAGGGTAATGATCCCAAGGCGCGCGAATACGCCGAGCGCGCGCATCGTCTGGCGCCCTTCAATCCGAGCGTACTCGACACGCTCGGGTGGACCCTCGTCCGTACAGGCGACGCCAAACGCGGCGCGCAGCTTCTGATGATGGCGTCCCGATCGGCGCCCGCCCAAGCCGACATACGTCTCCATCTGGCGAAGGCGCTCGCTGAATCCGGCGACAAGGCAGGCGCCAAGCGCGAGGTTGCCGAACTCATGAAGCTCGACAAGGCGTCACCAATCAGGACCGAGGCCGAGAAGCTGTCCGCGACCCTTTGAGCGGCGTCGTTGCCGCTGGCAAGTCCTAAAACTTACGAGCGTGGTCACCCTCAGCGATACGTCAATGACGAACGTTTCCACCGTCGCCGTCGTTGGCTTGGGTTACGTCGGACTTCCGCTTGCCGTCGAATTCGGCAAGCGCTACCCGACGATCGGCTTCGATCTTTCCCAGGACAAGATCGATGCGTACCGGCGCCACGTTGACCCCACCGGCGAAGTGAGCGAGCGAAATTTCGCCAGTGCCCAGCGACTCGAGGTGACGACGGACGCCGCGGAATTGAAGCGGGCCGATTTCCTGATCGTCGCGGTCCCGACGCCGGTCGACGACGCGCATCAACCGGATTTCGGTCCCTTGCTTGGCGCAAGCGAGGCGGTGGGCAGGAACCT
>JAICLG010000363.1 GCA_025927515.1 Hyphomicrobium sp. | reverse complement strand
TCTTACGTCGAGCGCGCGAAGGACTGACCGTCCTCGCAGTCTTTAAAACGAACATAAAATGCGCCGCCGGATCATGTCTGGCGGCGTATTCGTTTGCGTGAATTCCTGAATGGCCGGACTGCGCGTTGCATGGCAGGTGACAATCACATCAGATGTCGAGCTTCAGTACCTTGACTGGCGATCCGGCGGCGAGAGGTGGAGAATCTGCGCGTACAACGATCATGCAATCGGCATGTCGAAGCGCGGTGATGAGGCCGCTATCCTGGTTCTTGAACGGCGCAACTTGGGGCGGCGATGTGCTCAGATCGAGACGCGCGCGCATGTAGTGCTCACGCGGTCCATTTGCAGGAAGCGGATCCGCAAGCACGGCCTCGATTGTATCGAGCGGAACGTCGCGTCCGAGGAGGCGTCCAATCAGCGGCACGAGGAAGACGCGCGAGCAGATCAATGACGATACGGGGTTGCCCGGTACTCCGAGGCAATGCTGGCGTTTGCCGCCGATCGTCCTTGCGCCGAAGAACACGGGCTTTCCGGGCCGCATTGCGATTTTATAGAAATTGAGCTTGGCGCCTGCTCTCTCCAGGGCCGGTCGGACGAGATCGTGATCGCCGACGGAAGCGCCGCCAATCGTCACGAGGACGTCGGCGCCTTCTGCGCTTTCAAGAAACTGCGCAAGCGATTGATGGTTGTCCCTGGCAATGCCGAGCAAGCGTGCTTCACCGCCAGCCGCCTCCACGACGGCAGCGAGGCCGAAGGAATTGGACGCGGCTATCTGGCCGGGACCAAGCGCAGTTCCCGGTTCGACGAGTTCATCACCGGTCGACAGAAGCGCGACGATGGGTTTGCGAACGACGGGAAGCGTCGCATGGCCTGCGGCGGCGGCGAGAAGTATATCGCGGCCCGTCAGGCGCTGGCCGCTTTCGAGCAGCGTGCGTCCTTTGGTGAAATCCTGGCCTGCGGGCCGAATGTTGTCACCGCGTTTGGCCGTTTCGCGAATCGTGATGCCCGATTCCGATGCGGTCGCGTCTTCCTGAATGACGACGGCGTCCGTCCCGGTCGGGAGTGCAGCACCCGTGAAGATGCGGACGGTTTCGCCTTTCTTCACCTCGCCCGAGAACGGGTGCCCGGCTCCGGACTCGCCAATCAAGGCGAGCGTTGCAGGAGCTTTGGCGGTGTCATCGGCGCGAACGGCATAGCCGTCCATCGCGGAGGCGTCGAAGGGGGGATTGTCGACACGCGCGTCCAATGATTTCGCCAGCGTGCGGCCATTGGCATCGCGCAATCCGACATTTTCGGTTTCGAGTGTCTTTGCGGTTTCGAGAATGCGTGCCAGCGCTTCGGCAACAGGAAGCAGCGCCATGAGGTCAGCGTCCTTCCCTTCGAGCAGCAGCCTTGAAGGTGCCTGACTTGCCGCCGGTCTTTTCGACGAGACGGATGTCATCGATGGTCATTGCTTTGTCGGCGGCTTTGAGCATGTCGTAGAGCGTCAAGCAGGCGACGGACACTGCGGTCAGAGCTTCCATCTCGACGCCCGTCTGGCCCGATACCTTGACTTCGGCCGTGACGTGGATGCCAGGCGGCGATTGCGAGAGAACGAAATCGATCGTTGCCTTGGTGATCGCCAGCGGATGACAGAGCGGGATCAATTCGTGCGTACGCTTGGCGGCCATGATGCCGGCAATGCGCGCTGCGCCGATGACGTCGCCCTTCTTGGCTTCGCCTGTTTCGACGAGCGCAAGCGTTTCAGGCCGCATCGCAATGAAACCCTCGGCGATGGCGCGGCGGGCCGTGCTCGCTTTGTCCGAGACATCGACCATGCGCGCTTCGCCTTTTTCATCGATGTGCGAGAGCTTACTCACGACACCACGGCGCTCCCGCGAAGCAGGGTCTTCGTGGCGGCGGTGACGTCGGCTTGGCGCATCAGGCTTTCGCCGACGAGGAAAGTGTTGACGCCGAATTTCGAAAGGCGGGCAATGTCGGCGGGTGTGAAAATGCCGCTTTCGCCGACGACGATCCGATCTTTCGGGATTTTTGGCGCCAGTGCCTCGGTCGTCTCGAGCTTCACTTCGAACGTTTTGAGATTGCGATTGTTGATGCCGATGAGGCGGCAATCAAGCTTCAGGGCACGATCAAGCTCCGCCGCGTCGTGGACCTCGGCGATTGCGTCCATGCCCCAGTCCTTGGCGGCGGCGGCGAGATCGTGGGCCATCGCATCATCCACTTCGGCCAGGATGATCAAGATGCAATCGGCACCCCAGGCACGGGCTTCCGCAACCTGATAGGTGTCGATCATAAAATCCTTGCGTAGCACCGGCAGCGATGTCGCCTCGCGTGCGGCGCTGAGGAATTCGGGCGCGCCCTGAAATGACGGTCGGTCAGTCAACACGGAAAGACACGCTGCGCCGCCCGCCTCGTAGGCTTTCGCGAGCGCGGGCGGATCGAAGTCAGCGCGGATCAAACCTTTCGAAGGAGATGCTTTCTTGATTTCAGCGATCAGCGCCGGCTG
>JAICLG010000375.1 GCA_025927515.1 Hyphomicrobium sp. | reverse complement strand
TCTGCGACGAGTCTTACGCTTTTCGCAGGCGCTCGGCTGAGGATGACGAAAGGCGATGAAAGCGCTTATTTCTTCTGTTCTTCAATCTTCTGGTCGACGTCGGCCTGCATCTTGGCGGTCATGACGTTGAAGTCGTTTTTCAGGTTGGCGCAGGCGTCTTTGTCGCCGTCGCAGACGATCGACATCGTGATGACGATGTTATTGCCCGTTTGCACCGGCTTGCGGCAGACCGCGGCGGGATAAGCCGGGTTGCCTTTAGTTGTGAAGGTGTACATCACCGAGCTGTTCTTATCGTCGTCGCTGTAGGCGACGTACTGGGAACTCTTATAGACCTGCTTCAATCCCGGCTTCGTCGAGTAGCGCTGGATCAGCTCGCTGGCCTTGCCTGATGGATCACCGCAGAATGCCTCTGCGGCCTTCACCGTCGGACCGGCGGCCGGCATCGGGGTGGGCGCGAGCTTCACAACCGAGTCGCCCGCGAACGCGGGAAGCGCGGATGCCAAAACAGCGACCGTAGCCGGAACGACAAAACTGAAAAAACGCGTACGTTGCATGAGCTGGTGATCCTCGGCAGGAAGAAAGCCGGGGCTATATACCGAATGTGCCCGAAGGTCATCAATGAATTGCCGGAAAGGTGTATCGATTCCGCGGCGCAGCGCTGTCGAACCCCCATGTCCACGAGCTGCACGCCGGCACCACGCGACCAGTTTTTGCCATCCATGAGATAAAGAGATAGCTGACGACGAGATCCAACGACTGGAGCACATCGAGGTTTTCAGCGCGACCGATGCGATAGTCCCGCCGGGATCGCGCTCCCGCGCTTTTGCATCGACGCGATCCGGATTTCATTGACTCAGTCGTCAAGCTGCAGAGGCTTGCTGCGCAAGGCGCGCTTCAATCGCTTTCAGAGCATCGCCGGCCTTGGCGCCATCGGGCCCGCCGGCTTGCGCCATGTCAGGACGGCCGCCGCCGCCTTTGCCGCCCAAGGCTTCGGCCCCAGCTTTGACGAGATCGACGGCGCTCCAGGTTTTGACGAGATCGTCGGTCACGCCGACCGCGAGCCCCGCCTTGCCGTCCTCGGTGACGCCGACGACCGCGACGATACCGGAGCCGACCTGCTTCTTGCCGTCATCGATGAGCCCGCGCAGATCCTTCGGATTGAGGCCCTGCACCGTGCGTGCGAGAAGCTTGACGTTGCCGACGTTGCGGACGGCATCGCCCTGCTCCGACGCGCTGCCGCCGCCACCGAGGGCAAGCTGACGCTTGGTGTCGGCCAGCTGCTTTTCGAGGATTTTGCGTTCCTCGACGAGGTGCTTCAACCGTTCGACGAGGTCTTCGGGACGCGTCTTCAGTATGCCCGCGGCTTCGCGGACGCGCTGATCCTGCTGATCGAGATACGCGCGCGCCCCCTCGCCCGTCAGTGCTTCGATGCGGCGTACGCCTGCGGCGCTGCCACTTTCAGCAACGACTCGGATGAGACCGATGTCGCCGGTGCGGGAGACGTGCGTGCCGCCGCAGAGTTCAACCGACCAGGCTTTATTCGCGCCGGGCCGCGTCGATCCCATCGACACGACGCGGACCTCGTCGCCGTATTTCTCGCCGAAGAGCGCCATCGCGCCTGTCGCGCGGGCTTCGTCAAGCGCCATCAGCCGCGTGACGACGGGCGTATTTTCGAGCAGCACTTCGTTGGCCATGTCTTCGACCGCCTTGATCTCATCGGGCGACATCGGCTTGGTATGCGAGAAATCGAAGCGCAGGCGATCGGGCGAGACGAGCGAGCCTTTCTGCGCGACGTGCGTGCCGAGCACTTGCCGCAACGCTTCGTGCAACAGGTGCGTCGCGGAGTGATTGGCGCGCGTTGCTGAGCGGCGCGCGTGATCGACCTCGAGCTCGACGGCATCGCCGGATTTGAAGCTGCCCTTCTCGACCTTGCCGATGTGAACGAACAGATCGCCGAGTTTCTTCTGCGTATCGGTGACGCGGAAGAGCGCGCCCTTGGCACCCTTTATGACGCCCTGGTCGCCGACCTGACCGCCGCTCTCGCCATAGAACGGCGTCTGGTTGAGAACGAGCGCGCCTTCGTCGCCTTCCTTGAGCGTGGTGGTTTCCTTGCCTCCGGAGGCGAGCGCCGCGACGATGCCTTCGGCTGTTTCCGTATCGTAGCCAAGAAATTCCGTGGCGCCGGTCTTGTCCTTGATTTCGAACCAAAGCCCTTCGGTCGCCGCTTCACCCGAGCCTTTCCAGGCAGCTTTGGCGGCTTCCTTCTGCTTTTTCATCGCCGTGTCGAAGGCTTTGGTATCGACGGTGATGCCGCGCGGCTTGAG
>JAICLG010000042.1 GCA_025927515.1 Hyphomicrobium sp. | reverse complement strand
GCGGCAAGGCTCGGCCGGATGGCGCGCAAAGCCGTTTGCCGCATCAGCGCCTCGTATTTCGCGCTCACCTCTAGTTCGATGTCGGGAAGCGTCGCAACGATCGACTGCAACTCGCTTTCGAGCGTCGTGATCTTGGCTTCGACGTTGCGTTTCAGCGATTCAGGCAACGCGCGGAAAACATCGGAGCGCACGACGCGACCTTCGTGCATCGGGGCCAGCACGTACCCGTCAAGCGATTTGACGACCGCGATATTCTGCGATTCCGCGCGCCGGCGCACCTGCTCGACGGCCTGATCGCCCAGATATCGGATCTCTTCTTCGAGTAGATCGAGGCTGATGCGGTGCTCGTCGCTTTTAAGATGCCGCTGGAATGCTATGTTTGCTTTGTCGATGGCGGCGAAGACATCGCGCGCAATGCGGGCGCCTTCACCGCTCGGAACGGCAAAAGCCTTTGCGCGTGCCGTCGCGTGCCGCTCGATGACATAGATCCAGTCTTCGACCGGTTGGCGCGTCACCTCGGCTGCCAACGTTTCCGCGAGCCCCAACCGTCCGGTGCCGGGCTCCCCAAGGACGAGCAGATGCTCGCCGGGTTTCGATGCAAGAGCCGCGCGGATTTTCGCCACCGCACGCGTCTGTCCAAATACGTGCGGCTGCTCAGTCGGAGGAATCGGCGGCGGTTCGGTCGGTACCGCCGGCGGCGTGAGCGCCTTTGTCTCTTGTGAGTCCGCCTGCTCCGCCGCGGTGGCAACTCCTGCGAGTCTGTCGGCGAGCCGGGTCGTCACCAGCGTGACGACGTTGGTCTGCGTCTCGGATGTCTGCGACTCAGTGCTGGAAGCAGCCGCCGTATCGGACGTTGCTTCCTCTGCGATGACAACCGGCGCCTCGGCTTTCTTCGCCGATCTGCTACGCCAGAAAACCATGCCACAATCCCCCGGAACGCGGTGTCATTCATGAGACGGATGTCGCGCGATACAAACCGTTTCGCCGCCGCTCGCTTGCCTGCAACTGTCGCACGTCCATAATGGCGGGACCATGACCGACGCCCCATCCTCCGCAACGAAAAATTCTGTTGCCGCGTCGCCCGCTAGCGTTCGCGACGACTCACACTCGCCCCGTCCTGCGTGGCACGCAACGTCTTTTACGTTCGCTTAACTTTGAAAGCCTGAGCGAAGTATCGCTCGCTAACGGCCGTCGCGCCGACGTTCTTGCCGTCGGCCGTGACGGGGAAACGTGGATCATTGAAATCAAATCGAGTATTGCCGACTTCCGCACTGACCAGAAATGGCACGAATATCGCGAGTATTGCGACGCCTTGCTGTTCGCGGTTGCGCCGGATTTTCCGAGCGAAATTTTACCGACCGATGCGGGTCTGATTCTCGCCGATGCCTACGCGGGAGAGCTGGTGCGTGCCGCGCCCCGGCATCCGCTTACACCCGCACGGCGAAAAGCGCTGATGCTGTCGTTCGCGCGCACAGCCGCAACGCGTTTGCTGGCGCGGATTGATCCGGGTGCTGGAATTGCGATGGATTGAATGGCGATTGAACCGGGAACGCCGGAACCGGCGCCGCAGCCGGTTCCGAGCGCTTACTTCGGTGCGCGCTTCGCCAGAATGCGCTGGAGCGTACGCCGGTGCATGTTCAAGCGACGCGCCGTTTCGGAAACGTTGCGATTGCACAGCTCATAAACGCGCTGAATGTGTTCCCAGCGCACGCGGTCGGCCGACATCGGATTTTCCGGCGGCGGAGCCTTTGAATCGCTCGGCGCCAGAAGCGCGTCCGTCACGTCGTCGGCATCGGCGGGCTTCGCCAGATAGTCGACGGCACCGAGCTTAACGGCCGTGACTGCCGTGGCGATGTTGCCGTAGCCCGTGAGCACGATGGCGCGCGAATCGGGACGCACCTTGGCGAGCTCCGCGATGACGTCGAGACCCGAACCGTCTTCAAGACGCATATCGACGACGGCGAATGCAGGCGGCTTCTCGCGAATGAGATCGACACCCTCGGCGACCGAATGACCAAAACGCACTTCGAAACCGCGAAGCTCCATCGCCCGCGCGAGTCGCTGCAAGAAGGCACGGTCGTCATCGACGATGACCAGCGACCGGTCGGCCGGTAGTTCGTCCTGCTTAAATGACAGGTCCTCGGTAACCAAGTTTTCCTCCCGCATCGGTTCACCTGCTCAATTGTTTGTTATACGCATAATCCACGGCACTACCTACGCTGCAACCCCTTACGCCCGGAAAAACCGGACCACAAGGTTACCGCACACGTACTGCGCTCCGGCTGTTTCGTCAAAATTGCCGTTCTCAGGCCAAATTGGCTCCACGCCGCCGTGATCCAGGCCAGTCAAAAGCGCCAGGCTGGAGTTCAAAAGCGGTGCGAGGCCATGAAATTTGGATGATCGCGCCGCTACGTGGGGGAGGCTGATTGGAAAATGTGACCGTCGCGCCCGAGCGTTCGAGCAGCGTTTTGGCGATGAATAGCCCCAGACCAAGGCCGGAATGCGCTTTGTCGCCCTTGTCCTCATAGCGGCGCGAAGTGGTGTAGGGCTCGCCGATATTGTCCATCATCTCGGGCGCGAAGCCTTGCCCGTCGTCGACGATCGTGAGCACGACGTGCGTCGCATTCCACCGGGCCGTAAGTTGCACCTCCGAGGCTGCGAAGCTGACGGCATTCTCGATCAGGTTACCGAGACCGTAGATGACGCCCGGCCGCCGTTGGCCGACGGGCTCGGCGCGCTCCGCCTCATCCTGTCCGGCGAACGGATACATTGAAATAACGATCCTCTTGCCCGCAGCCCGGTGTGCCGCCGCCGCTTCTTCAAGCAGCTCCTCGATGGTGATGCTGGCGTGCATGGGATCCTGCTCCCCAGGCTTTCGCGTCAGCTTTTGAAGAATTTCGCGACACCGCTTCGCCTGGCTATGCAGCAATTGCAGATCTTCGCGGAAGCGGCTGTCGGCGCCGAGTTCGTGCTCCAGCTCCTTGGCGACGAGCACGATCGTCGACAGCGGCGTACCAAGCTCATGCGCCGCCGCCGCCGCGAGACCATCGAGCGCATGCAGGCGTTGTTCGCTGGCGAGGACCAAGTCGGTGGCAGCGAGCGCCACGGACATCTGCCGCGCTTCCTTGTTCAAGCGCCACGTGTAGAACGCCATGAAAGCCATCGACGCAATCAGAGCAATGAGTTCTCCGATTTTGTAATCGCGCGGAAGCTCGAAGAGCAGACCTTCGTACCAGGGGAGCGGATAGTGATTGGAAATGAGTATTCCGCCCGCAATGACGACGACCAGACCGAGCACGATCGTGTATCTCGGAGGCTGCGTTGCCGCCGCGACCGTCACCGGAGCCACAAGCAGTACGGAAAATGGATTTTGGATCCCGCCCGTAAAATAAAGCAGCACTGCAAGCTGCAGCACGTCGTAGACGAGAAGCCCGAAAGCGACGGGCGTGCTCAGCCGATGCCGCGCTGGATAGCGTATCGACAGAAAGACATTAAGCCACGCCGACATCGCAATCAGGATGAGGCAACTTCCGATATTGAACGGAAAGCCGTAGATCAATCTGATCAGCGCGACGGTCGCGAGCTGGCCGAGAACCGCCATCCAACGCAGCCGGACACTCGTGACAAGACGAAGTTGACTTTCGCGCTCGTTGACGATGCCCTTCAGGGCCGGCGCGGCTGCGGTTTTGCTGTCTGCCGGCATACTCATGGCGCTGGAATCAAAACCTCCGGTGTGGTGACTTCAAGCCGCATCTAAGACAAACTTGCGAGCGCGCGCTGAAAGATCGACATGGTGTAGACGCGTCTATTCCATTTTTACTCAAAGGGTCCCGGAGACTTCAAGCGAATGAACCGCACGACTATACTACTTGCCGTGGCGGGCCTGATTATAGGCACCGCGCTTGGCACATTGGCCCTCCGATCGACGAGTTCCACGAGCGAAGATCGGGTCGAAGTCACAGGGAAGCCTCTGATCGGCGGTCCCTTCAGTCTCGTCGATCAGACCGGAAAGCGCGTCACCGACAAAGATTACCGCGGCAAGTACATGCTTGTCTTCTTCGGTTACACGAGCTGTCCCGATATCTGTCCCGCGGGACTGCAGGTGATGACGGCCGCGCTCAAAAAGCTCGGCCATCGCGGCGACGACATTGTCCCGATCTTCATTACCGTAGATCCGGAACAGGATACACCTCAGAAGCTCGCAGCTTACGTCGAGAACTTCAGTCCTCGCCTCATCGGCTTGACCGGCAGCCCCAGCGATATTGCCGCGGTGGCGAAGGCTTATCGTGTCTTCTATCAGAAGGCACCTGATCAGAACGATCCGACTCATTACAGCATTGACCATTCGTCGATCTTTTATCTGATGGGCAAGGATGGCACTTTGCTCACTCCGATTGCTGACACCAACGACGTCGACCAGTTCGCGCAAACGATAGAGAAAGCATTGCAATAATTTTCTGCGGAGCGATTCGCTGTGCGACCTCGGCGCCACACATCCACGCGCCGCGGATACCTGATGACGTTGACACTGGAGCGGGGTCGCGAACCTTGTTAGGTCATTTTCGTGCTGCATTGGTCCGGCACAGGCGTGCCGCACTTCACTGCATCAACGTGATGCGCGCCAGCTTTGGGGGGCAGAGCGCATGAGGATCAAAAATGGACGGCAAGTCGCCGAGCTGTCGTCTCAAACGCGATCGGTCCGTCTCGAGGACATTGGTGCGCAACTCGAAGTTCGCCGTCATCCGGGCGCGCGTCGGCTCACGTTGCGCGTCAGCCGCACACGGCGCGCCGTCATCGTCACGCTGCCGCTGCAATGCGACCTCGACGAGGCCGGGACGTTTCTCAATCGCCACATAGATTGGGTTCGCGCGCGCCTCGATAGCTTACCGAACCGTGTGCCATTCGAAAACGACGCGGCAATGCCTCTGCGCGGCGAGCCTCACAGGATCGCATTCACCGGCGATAAACGCACACGCATCATCACGATTGATCGCGAGACGGCTAAACGGCCAACGATCGTCGTTCCGGGTCCGAAGGATCTCGCCGCAGCGCGACTGACCCGCTGGCTATCAGAGGAAGCGCGATGCGATCTCGACAAAAGCGTTGCATACCATAGCAAACTGCTGTCGCTTAAAGCCGAACGCATTGCCATTCGCGATCAGACGAGTCGCTGGGGTTCCTGCTCGACGACGGGTGCACTCTCATTCTCATGGCGCCTCATCCTCGCACCGTCTTTTGTTCTTGATTACGTCGCGGCACACGAAGTCGCGCATCTGGCAGAGATGAATCACGGTCCCAAGTTCTGGACGCTCGTCAAAAAGATCTGCCCGGATTTCGAAGTTGCCAAACAGTGGCTTCAGGTCCGCGGCCCTGATCTGCACCGATACGGCCCAGTGCACGGACGGACGCGCTAGCGCATCACCACCAATTTTCCCAAGGCATGACGTCTCTCGATCGTTCGTGATCATCGCTATCGGCCTCCATCCGCGAACCTGCCAAGGATTCACGTCCAAGGGCCCGCGCGATGAAGTCTGCACCGATGCTGTGCATCGGATGCGACGGCCGACCTTCGGCATCTGCCGTCAGCGTGCGAGATCCTGGCCGATAAGCCTCTTGCAGGGAACGGCCGGGTGCCCAAGGCAAGACTTCATGGTACTGCACAACCCGCGGCGTATGCGCGGCGTTGGACGCAAACATCGGATTATTGCCGAATCCATCGGCCATATCGAAATCGGGATCGTTGAGAATCGTCCCCGGCAAAGCCGACGGCGCCATGCCCGCATTCGCCACGCGCATGATTTGCTTCCAGATTTCAGCCGGCAGGCTTCCGCCCGTCGTCCGCTTCATGGGTTTGCCATCGTCGTTGCCAACCCAAACGCCGGCCGTCAGGTCGCTCGTGTAGCCGATGAACCACGCGTCGCGGAAATCCTGTGTCGTTCCCGTCTTGCCGGCGACAGGCCGATCGGGAAGCGCCGCCCTTCGACCGGTGCCATAAACGACGACGGCGTTCAGCATGTCGTTCAGAGCGCCAATTTTGCGCAAGCTGGCGACCCTGTCGGTGCGCGGCGGCGGACTCTGATAAATGACGCGGCCCGAACTGAGGCTCACGCGCGAAATAACGTGCGGCTCGACCGCTTGCCCGCCGTTGGAAAAAACAGCATAGGCGCCCGACAGTTCAAGCAGGGAAACCTCTGACGTTCCAAGCGCCAGCGATGGCCCGTCGTGCAGCTCGGACCTGATGCCGAAGCGCCGCGCCACCTCGATCGTTCGTCCTTGTCCGACATCCTGGTTAAGCCGTACGGCGACCGTGTTCAGCGACTGCGCCAACGCTTGCCGCAACGTCACCGGACCGGCGAATTTGTTGTTGTCGTTCTTGGGCGACCAGTTGCCGATCGTAATCGGCCCGTCCATTGCGACCGAGTCCGGAGTGAGCCCGTGCTCGAGTGCGGCAAGATACACGAACGGTTTGAAAGCCGAGCCCGGCTGACGCTTCGCCTTTACGGCACGATCGAACTGGCTTTGCGCATAATCGCGTCCGCCGACGAGAGCACGAATCCCGCCGTCGCGATCGAGCACGACGAGAGCGGCCTGACTCGCGCCGAACGCATTCCCCTTTTTCTCCAGCGTCTCTTTGACGACCTTTTGCGCCGTGCGTTGCAAAGCTTTATCGAGAGTCGTCTGCACGATGACTTCCGCATCGCCCGCGCTCGATATCGGCGGCATCTGGTCGAGGATGTAATCAATGACGTATCCGGCGTCGGAAGCGGAACTTGCGATTTTCTGATTGGCAAATACCACCGGTTCGGCGAGAGCACGCTTTTCCTGATCCGGCGTGATGAAGCCCGCCTCCACCATGTTTTCAATCACGACGCGTCCCCGCGCCCGCGCCCCCTCGGGATTTGTCGCCGGGCTGTACTTGGAGGGCGCCTTGAGAAGCCCGGCAATGATTGCAGCTTCAGGCAACGTCAGATCGTGTACGGGCTTGCCGAAATATCGTTGGCTTGCCGCACCGACACCATACGCGCCGCTGCCGAAGTAGACTTGGTTGAGATAGAGCTCGAGAATTTCGTTTTTCGTAAGCCGCACTTCGAGCCAGAGCGCCAAGCCGAGTTCGGCAATCTTGCGGGTAAGGGTCCGTTCTTGCGTCAGGAACAGATTCTTTGCGAGCTGTTGCGTCAGCGTCGAACCGCCTTGCACGAAGCGGCCCGCGCGGAGGTTCGTCAACGCTGCGCGCAACATTCCGGACGGATCGACGCCGTAATGGTCGAAGAAGCGCCGGTCCTCCGTCGCGACAACGGCAGCAGGAATGGACTTCGGCATGTCGTCGAGGCGGACATACTCGTGGGAGGCGCCGCGCATGGCGATCGTCTCACCATCGCGCGCGAGAATGCGAATAAGAGGCGCATGCTCGACATTGCGGAGGGAAAGCGGGTCCGGGAAGGTGACGGTGTAGTAAACCATCATCAGCGCAAAAAGCAGTATCAGTCCGCCGGTGCCGGCAATACCGGCCGCTATTACCATCCGGTATCTGCGCTTCAGCTTTCGGAATCCGCCACGCAGAGATCTTCTCCCCGGCTGCGGAGGCTTCTCTGGCGGCTTCTCGCCGGAATTGAACGCCTGCTTCGCAACAGATTGAAAGGAGCCTGGAAGTGTCGGACGCGCCGGTGCACGCCTGCCGACGCCAAGCAACTTGCCAAGCACCCAAACGCAAAACCGCACTGTCGCGAATAAGACTCGAAACACCCTCGCACCCAAAAACCGGCAAGAACGAGGCCCACAGCTTGGCACGGGCTCGGTCATCGCGGTACGTTTGGGCTCTAGTGTTATCCCGGCCTGCCTAAAGGCCAGTTAAGTCCGGCTTCCGGCCTTCGATCGAATACCGGAGCAGAATTCGTGTTGTAGACGCGTCACCCCAACATGAAACGACGCCCGATTGGTCCGGCCGTTGGCTCCAAGCAGAATTTGCCTTCAATTCCGGTGTAGTCGCGGGGGCCGGGAGCAGTGCATACTGACGGCACGGAAGTGGGGAGGTGGATGTCCGCAACAAGTGATCTCGCAGCCTATAAGGATGCTCTGCTAGTCCTCGGCACCGCTGGGGTCATCGTACCGCTGCTCCATCGCGTTGGTATTAGCACCGTTCTGGCGTTCCTGCTCACCGGCGCAGCCCTAAGTCCGGGGGGCCTCGGTGCTTTAACGCCTTATTTTCCATCGCTCTCCTGGCTGACGGTCACGGCACCCGAACGGCTCGCGAAATTCGCCGAATGGGGCGTCGTTTTTCTGCTGTTCCTCATTGGCTTAGAGCTGTCTTTCGAACGGCTTTCGACGATGCGGCGACTGGTTTTCGGCCTCGGCGGGCTGCAAGTCATTGTCTCGGCAGCGGCAATTGCCGTGATCGCCATCGAGCTCGGTCGCTCCCCGACGACCGCCATCGTCATCGGCTTGGCGCTCTGCCTGTCATCGACCGCCATCGTGATCGAGATGCTGGCGCGCCAGAAACGGCTGGCGACCACCGTCGGACGCACGAGTTTCTCGATCCTCCTTTTTCAAGACCTTGCCGTGGTTCCGATCCTGCTGCTTGTCGGCATTCTGGAACCCGGCAACAAGGGCTCGCTCGCCCTCGGAATTCTGACGGCGCTGGTTCAAGCGGTCGCGGCGCTGCTGGTGATCGTCGGAACCGGGAGATTTTTTCTGCAGCCGCTTTTCCGTCTCGTAGCACAGACGGCCAACCATGACCTTTTCATCGCGGCGACGTTGTTCGTTGCCGTCGGCACGAGCTTCGTAACCGCGGCGGCTGGCCTGTCCATGGCCCTCGGCGCGTTCGTCGCCGGGCTCCTCCTGGCGGAGACCGAATACCGCCGCGCAATTCAAACCACGATCGAGCCGATCAAATCGCTGCTGCTTGGTGTGTTCTTCTTTTCGGTCGGCCTCACCCTCGACATCAAAGCTCTGCTGGCGAATCCGGCCATGATCCTGGCGACGGCTGGAGGCATAATCTTGCTCCAGGCGGTCATTATCTACGCACTCTCGCGGCTGTTCGGCATTGCACGGCCCGCCGCGATCGAGACGGCAGCGCTGCTTGCACCCGGCGGCGAGTTCGCCTTCGTCGTCCTGACGGCCGCGCTCGGAGCAGGCCTTATAAGCCGGGAGGTGACCGGCGTCCTGTTGACCTCCGTATCGCTGACGATGGCATGCATCCCAGCGACTGCCATGCTCGGCCGCTGGCTGGCGAAGCGGAATGCCTTACCCGCGCCCGCCGACTCGGTGCTTGCCGTGGTTCCGTCAGGCACCGAAAACGCCACGGCGCTCGTCGTCGGATATGGCCGCGTCGGGCAGCTCATCGGCAGCATGCTCGCAGAGCATCAGGTGCGCTACATCGCCGTCGATCGCGACCCGCGCCTCGTCGCCAATGCCCGGCGCGACGGCAAGCCCGTCTATTTCGGCGACGTGCGCCAACTCGATTTTTTGCGCGTCTGTGGACTCGACACAGCCAAGGCTGCGATCATCACGATCCATACCGAGACCGAGATAGACGCTATCGTCCAGGCCCTGCGCACGAGCTATCCCAATCTCGTCATCGTCTCACGTGCCAAGGACGCGAGCCACGCTCAGCACCTCTACGAGATCGGCGTCAACGACGCCGTTCCGGAAACGATCGAAGCGAGCCTGCAGCTTTCCGAAGCGGCTCTCGTCGGACTTGGCGTGCCGACGGGCCTCGTCATCGCTTCGATCCACGAGAAGCGCGATGAATTCCGCGCCCGCTTGCTCGGCGCAGCGAAGAAAGCCGGCACCGAGACGCGAGCCCTCCCCAGCCGCAAACGGCTCTAACTTCGCGTTTTAAGAAACCACGTAGCACGCCGCCGCAGATTGTCATTCCGATCGGAGCACAGCGAAGAGCCGGACCTGTGAGCACTACAATCGCGAGCACGTCCTTCGTCATCCCCGCGCAGGAGGGATCCGTCCGGGTTTCGGCAAGCTATCAATGCGCGATGGTGCAGAAAGGCAAACTGCGCTCAAACGTCAAGGTTCGAAACGTTGAGCGCATTCTCCTGAATGAACTCGCGGCGCGGTTCGACGACATCACCCATCAGCTTGGCGAAAATCTCGTCTGCTTCGGCGAGGTCGCCGACCTTCACCTGCAGCAGCGTGCGCACGTCCGGATCGAGCGTCGTCTCCCAAAGCTGCTCGGGATTCATTTCACCGAGACCTTTGTAGCGCTGGAGTTCGATACCCTTGCGCCCAGTTTCATAAACAGCATCGAGCAAAGATCGCGGCCCTGACACAACTTCGACTTTGTCCTTGCGCTTGAGCTTCGCCTGCTTGTCGTACACTTCGACCAGATGCGCATGCCGTTCGTTCAAGCGTCGCGCATCGAGCGAACCAAGCAGCGCACGATCGAGGAAATGTACTTCCGTCACGCCGCGAACCTCGCGCTTGAACACGAATCCATCGTTGCCGAAGCGGCCTTCCCAGCCGGTTTCCATCTCTTCCGAAATGTCGTCGAGACGCTGCGCGATACGAGCGGCCGCGGCGTTCGCCTCTACCGCAGAATTCAAAAGCGCCGGGTCGAATATCCCGCCGATGGCGCCCTGCTCGACGATGTTGCGGTTGTAGCGCGAATGCAATCCGTTGATGCCGCCCGAAATCTGCCGCGCCTGCTCGACGATATCGCGAAGATCACGTCCGCCACGCTCCGTACCCTCCCCGGTCACCAGCACGGCATCAACAAGCCCTTGATCGATCAGGTAATCTTCGAGCGCACGTTCGTCCTTCAGATACGATTGCGCCTTGCCGCGCGCGACTTTGTAAAGCGGCGGTTGTGCGATGTAGACGTGCCCCTTGTCGACGAGATCGGGCATCTGCCGATAGAAGAACGTGAGCAGCAGCGTGCGAATGTGCGCGCCGTCGACGTCGGCGTCGGTCATGATGATGACCTTGTGATACCGAAGCTTCTCGAGCTTGAACTCGTCGCGCCCGATGCCGGTGCCCAGAGCGCCGATGATGTTCGTCACCTGCTCGGATGAAAGCATCTTGTCCGTGCGCGCGCGTTCGACGTTCAGGATTTTACCGCGGATCGGCAGCACCGCCTGGAATTCACGCTTGCGGCCCTGCTTCGCCGAACCGCCTGCGGAATCGCCCTCGACGATAAAGAGCTCCGTCTTCGACGCATCGCGATCCTGGCATTCCGCAAGGCCGCCCGGTAGACGCAGACCATCGAGCGCACCTTTGCGCCGCGTGAGATCGCGCGCCTTGCGCGCCGCTTCACGCGCGAGCGCCGCCTCGACGATCTTGCCGACGATGACCTTGGCTTCTTTCGGATGTTCTTCGAACCACGCGCCGAGCTGATCGCCGACCGTCGATTCAACGATCGGCTTCACTTCGGACGAAACGAGCTTGTCCTTCGTCTGCGACGAGAACTTCGGATCGGGCACCTTCACAGACAGCACGCACGTCAGCCCCTCACGCGCATCGTCGCCGGAAAGCGCGACCTTTTCCTTCTTCGCGAGTCCCGTTTCTTCCGCATACTTGTTGACAATCCGCGTCAAGGCACTCCGGAAGCCAGCGAGATGCGTGCCGCCGTCGCGTTGCGGAATATTGTTTGTGAAGCACAGCACCGTCTCGTGGTAGCTGTCGTTCCACCACAACGCCGCCTCGACCGTAATTCCGTCTTTCTCGCCGCGAACCATAATCGGCTCAGCGAGCGCCGATGTCTTCGAACGATCGAGATAACGCACGAAAGCAGCCGTGCCGCCGTCGTAGATGAACTCTTGGCGCTTCACGTCGGCATGGCGCGCGTCTGTCAAAACGATCTTGGCGCCAGAATTCAAGAACGCCAGTTCGCGCAAGCGGTGTTCGAGCGTCGCAAAATCGAATTCGGTGACGTTGTGAAACGTTTCGGTGCTCGGCAAAAACGAAACCTCAGTGCCGCGCTCACCGTTCGCATCGCCAACGACCGAGAGCGGCGCCACCGTATTGCCGTTGCGGAACTCGACGATGTGCTCCTTGCCCTCGCGCCAGATACGGCACTTGAGCCACGTCGAAAGCGCGTTGACGACGGAAACGCCGACGCCGTGCAGACCGCCCGAAACCTTGTAGGAATTCTGGTCGAACTTGCCGCCCGCGTGCAGCTCGGTGAAAACGATCTCGGCTGCCGAGCGCTTCGGCACATGATCGTCGTCTTTCTTGATGCCGGTCGGAATTCCGCGGCCGTCGTCGCGCACGGTGCATGAGCCGTCGGGGTTCAGCGTCACCTCGCACATCTGCGCGTGCCCGGCGAGAACCTCGTCGATGCCGTTATCGACGACCTCATAAATCATGTGGTGCAGACCCGACCCGTCGTCGGTGTCGCCGATGTACATGCCGGGGCGTTTACGGACCGCATCAAGCCCCTTCAGCATCTTGATGCTGTCCTCGCCGTAATCCTCCGGCACAGGGGTTTTCTTCAGCGGTTGAGCGGTCATTGGCGGCTTTCTCAGGGGGCGGAATAAGGCTCCGCTTTTATAGCACAAATGGCCCAAACCACCGCATGAAATCGCACCAATGCGCTGTAAAAAAATCTATATTTTTCAGCGTCTTGTGTGTGACCGTTTGTCCCTTCTTCACGCCTCAATCCAGAAGCGTGATCTTGCCTTCCTCGACCCGCCAAAATCGTGCCCGTTGCGACAGCGCGTCGAACGCATTTGCGTCCGTCCCCGTCATCCATGCCTGGGCGCCGAGGCGAAGAATTTCTTCAAACAGCGCAGCCCGCCGGTCGCGGTCGAGGTGCGCCGTGATCTCGTCGAGCAACAGGATCGGCGCCGCTCCTTCCTGTCGTTCCGTCAGCAGTTCTGCATGCGCGAGCACGAGGCCAAGCAGCAGCGCCTTCTGCTCGCCCGTCGAGCAATGCCGCGCCGCGAGCCCCTTGGGACCGTGTTCGACGACGAGGTCGGACCGATGCGGACCATCGAGCGTCCGAGATGCGGCGCGATCACGCTCACGCGTCTCGCTCAGCGTTTGCGCGTAGAGATCTTCAGCCTCGATTGCGGAAAGCCGCTGCAGACTCTCCTCGATGCTGCCTTCAAGCCGCAACACCGACCACGGAAACGCCGATTCCGGATTGCGGGTCCGACGCGTCTCGACGATCTGCGCCATCGCCGCGACCGCTTCGAGACGCGCCGCCGCGACGGCGACACCGGTCTCGGCCATGACCTGCTCGAAACCTGAAAGTTGCGCGTTATCGCGTACACCATCCGCAAGCAGCCGGTTGCGGCTCGTCATCGCGCGTTCGAAACGTCCGGCAATGGTGCGGTAGCCGTGATCAAAGCACAGAATCAGACGATCGAGAAAACGCCGGCGCTCCGAAGCTGGCCCGGTGAACAGCCCATCCATAGCGGGCGTCACCCAGACGATTTCGAGATAGTCTGCGAGCACGCCCGACCCCGATTGCGCCGCGCCATCGATGCGGACGATGCGTCCCCGCTCTGAAAGTCCTCTTCCTGGTACTCCTCGTTCTGACGTCTCTTGTTCCGATCCTCGCCGCGGACTCGATACGAATTCCCCTCCCCCTTGCGGGGAGTTGCCGGCGTACTCGGAGGATTCCCCTCCCCCTCGCGGGGAGGGGTTAGGGGTGGGGGTCCTGGCTTGCAGCCCCGTCCCGATGTCCGCAGAACCTGCGAGCGTATGCGCACGCGCGGCAATGGCGAAGCTGCCGTCGCCGCCCCCAGCGCGAACGAGATCGCTGAACGGCACACGTCGCAAGCCCTGTCCTGGCGACAGCAACGAAAGCGCTTCGAGAAGGTTGGTTTTGCCGGACCCATTAGCCCCGACGATCACCTGCGGCCCAGCGTCAGTCGCAACGCTCGCCGACGCGTAGCTACGAAAATTCGTCAGAGCCAGCCGCTCAACCCAAAGCGTCAAAAGGGTATCTCGCTCAAAATATTACGCGCCTTAGCAGCCTGAAGCTTCGCCGATGTACGCTCATCCCCCGCCAAAATAGAGTCTATCTCGGCAGCGATTTGTTCAGCAGAACGATCTCGGCGAGCCAAGGCTTGTTGCTTAGAGATAAAGCCAGTGGGATCCTCTCCCATTTTTAGAGAGATAATCTTGACTCCCCTTGCGCAGGCAAAACCAATCTCTTGTTGAGTCCAAACACTCCGCGAAAAACCGCGCGTATGAATAGCGACAAATGCATCCATAGAATGTAGTGCTCGCTCAATTTCAGCTTGCCATTCGAGCGTAGGCTCAATGTCTTCGTGAGCGACGAATCCGTTGATCGAGTAGGGCACCAAACAATCTTTTAGCCGCGTTGCTTTATCGCGGTGATCAGAAAGATGGCTTATGAACATCTTCAGATCGCTCGTATTACTCCAATTTCGCGGCGCCCGAACTACGATCCCAGAAGCAGTGGGAAGAGCCACATCAAGCTCCTCCGCCATCTTGAGCAGGATTGCTTCATCTACGTCTCGTAGTGCCTCTTTGGAATAAACCCACTTGCTGTTGGTTGACACAGATTGCGGCTTTGCAACCTTGTAGTGAGACAGAAAGATGTCGATTTCGCCATATCCGAAACGCGCCTGAAGTGCGCGCCCCAGCTTGTCGATAAGAGATATTCGATCAGCTGCTCTCATCGTAGCTTGCGTTTATGGTCGCGCGTCTGGCTAAACCCGCATCGGCATCAGCACGTAGAGCGCGCTCAAATCGCCGCCGTCGCGAACCATCGTCGGCGAACCGGGATCGGCGAGAAGAAACCGCGCATCCTCGCTCTCGAGCTGATCGGCAATGTCGAGCAGATACCGCGCG
>JAICLG010000350.1 GCA_025927515.1 Hyphomicrobium sp. | reverse complement strand
CTCCCACGAGTTCGGCGGTCGCTCATGGGGACTTCCGCTGCGATGAGACTCAATTGCTGTTTTCGCAGTCCTTCAGCGTCTCCACGACGTCCGAGTGTCTATCGGTGTTCAAATTTGACCCCCGCATTGCCTCATCCAGAATGTTACTGGACAGCTTCTCGCCGATGATTGGGTCGGTGCCATCGAATTGGTTCGGTGGCGTCTATGGCGAGAATGATCAGCATGGGCGCGCGGCGCGAGGTGTTGTCGGCGGTGATGGAGCGTTACCGGTCGGCCAAGAGAGCGGAGAAGGGGCGCATCCTCGACGAACTGTGCGCGACGACGGGTTGGCATCGCAAGCATGCGGTGCGCGCACTCCGGCGACGCGCAAAGGTTGGGGCCAACGCAGTTGAGGCACCTCGACAGCGCAAGCGTAGATATGATGCGACGATCAAGGATGCGATGACGGCGCTGTGGGAGGCGTCGGATCGGGTATGCGGCAAGCGGCTCAAGGTGATGATCCCGACCTTGCTGCCGGCGCTCGAGCAACATGGTCGATTGCAGCTTGGCCAATGGGACCGTGATCGTGTTCTGGTCATCAGCGCCGCAACCATCGATCGGCTGCTCGTCGATGTGAAGATCGCGGCGAGCGGCGGTAGGCGCCGCCGTGCCGGATTCTATTCGGCAATCCGGCGCGAAGTCCCGATCCGCAGATCCGCACGTTTAATGATTGGAACAGCCCGCCGCCCGACTTCTGCGAGGTCGACATGGTCGCCTAGGCGGCACGTCGGTGGCCGGCTCCTTCATTCAGACCCTGACGATGGTCGATGTCGCCACCGGCTGGACGGAGTGCCTGCCGTTGCTGACGCGGGAAGGTTCGCTGGTCGTCGAGGCGATCAATCGGGCGCAGAGCCTGTTCCCCTGGCTGTTGCGCGGCGTAGACTTTGACAACGACAGTGCCTTCATGAACGATGTCGTTGTACCATGGTGTCGCGAACAGAAGCTCGAAGTCACTCGCTCGCGCGCCTACAAGAAGAACGACCAGGCATTCGTCGAGCAGAAGAATGGTGCTGTCGTCCGTCGCCTTATGGTCTACGGGCGCTTCGATGGCGTCGATACGGCCCGTGTGATGGGCCGCCTCTATGCGGCAGCACGGCTCTACGTCAACTTCTTCCAGCCGTCGTTCAAGCTGAAGGAGAAGCGCCGCGAAGGGGCCAAGGTGATCAAGCGCTATCATCTTCCATCGACGCCTTATGAGCGTGCATTGGCGCATCCCAAGGTGACCGCGGCCGTGAAGAAGCGGCTGCGCGATCAGTATCGCTCGCTCGATCCAGTCGCGCTGTTGTCCGAGATTCGCGCGACCCAAGACGAACTCGGCAATCGCGTCGATCGTCGTCCCGGGCAGGTACGCGGCTTGCAACCTGGCAGCACGAGCACCGCGCCAGCGATCGCAGCCATTTTTTGCGAAGACGCTCGGTAAGACGACAACGTCCGGCGAGCCGCGTGCCACGCACCGGCACACCCGTCGACCCTATAAAACCAGGGTTCGCATGCCGTCCAAGCTCGACCCGCATATCTTAACGATCCAGGGCTGGCTCACTACGCAACCGCAGTTAACCGCGCTCGCCATCGTTGACCGGCTGAGGGAGAAGCACCCAGAGGAGTTCGGCACGAGACAGCATTCGATCGTGCAGCGTCTGCTGAGGGCGCTTAGACGGAAGACCGCCGAGCAGTTGGTCGCGGAGGAGCCGCTCGGTCAGGCCACCACTGCTGCCCCATTGCCCGGGGGTGTGGACGGCTCGGGCTATGTAGGGCCCGACCCGTCCACGCCCCTCTCGTCGAGCAAGCCGGGAAAGCTACCTGGCGCGGCCGATCAGTCGACTTTGCATCCGTGCCATCTGAGTAACATTTGCTGATGCGGCAATACGAGGGGGCAAATTTGCAGGCCGATTGACAGCTTATGCCTCAGCCGCAAACCGGAGAGGCTCAGGCAGCAAGGAAATACCTATGTACTTAACTTGTCCCGCGAAACGGAGGATGCTCCGGCGACCGTCGCGCCGGTAGACGCTCGGCCCTAGCCGCCGCCCTCGATTCGCCCCCAGCCTTCGCATCCGACGTGGCGGCGTCTTATAGGTCGCGCCGCGGAGACGGACTGGCCGCGCGACGTTTAGCCGACGAACGATCGGAGCACGGCATGAGCTACTAGAAACAGCCCTTCCGTGTATTTGCCTTCGGCGAGGAATTGGTCGTCTTGGTTCAGGAAAACCGCCGCGAAAAGAATGGCTGCGGTTGCTTTCAACATGTACGTACCGCTGAAATTCGGGGTGGAACGAACAATCTGCGGAACAGAGTTGATCAATAAGGCGTCAGAGAGTGATTGACGATCTGGCGACAATGTTACCTGAATTTGCATTTGTTCTAAGTAGTTGGCTGCGGGTTTATCCTGGCGAGCGAGCGCAAGCAATCCCCCACAACGGGACAGATCTTTAACGCAAATCAGTGGATGATGTCCGTGGGCTTGAACACCCGGACCAGAGCTATTGCCGCACATGCTCTTCTCAGGATGACGCCCGATTGGCGTCGATGATGTCGGCTCAATTCGTCCAGAGGACGAAATTCTCGCTCGATCGAGTCGATGGTAAGCACGACGGCGAGCGGAGCCTGGGCAGTTGCCTGAACACCCGTGAATGAGCCCTATTTCCCCCCC
The DNA here is from genome assembly GCA_025927515.1 of Hyphomicrobium sp. Taxonomy (GTDB): domain Bacteria; phylum Pseudomonadota; class Alphaproteobacteria; order Rhizobiales; family Hyphomicrobiaceae; genus Hyphomicrobium_B. Next base: position 53 of record JAICLG010000350.1, on the reverse strand, counting down.
AGGGCAGTCAGCTGGAATAGGCGGAAGGCAATACCGACGACTGCGACGGTGAT
>JAICLG010000231.1 GCA_025927515.1 Hyphomicrobium sp. | reverse complement strand
GAAGTTGATCGACTGATCGAGATCTTCGATTGCGACCGTCTCCGTGATCTCAACGACGAGCCGCTTCAAGAGGTCCTTGCGCATGTCCGTCAGCCGCCGAAGCGTGGCGATCCATTCCTGATCAGAGCACGTCAATCCCGACACGTTGAGGGACAGGACGAGGTCGGGATGCTTCTTCAAAAGGTCGATGGTCAGTTCGAGCGTTCGGCGATCAATCAGACGCGAAAGTCCGAGCCGCTCAGCGACGGGCACGAATTCACCGGCTGACACCACCTCCCCGTCAGGTTTTTCCATCCGAAGGAGGCATTCGTATATTTCTGGCTTGCCGGTCTTTGCCGATACCATCGACTGCAAGACGAGACGCATGCGATTATCGTCGAGCGCCTTGATCACGCTGTCGGCAATCGCCCGATTGCGGACGCGTACGCTCTCACTCCCTGCTACGGACTCGTAAAGAACGAAGCAGTCAATCCGCTTGGAGCGGGCTTCATCGAGAGCGCGAAGGGCGAAATTCACGGTGTCCTGGACGGCGTTTGCCTGATCGGGAAGCCTGACGCCGCCAATCGAAACCGTGACCGACAATTGGCCTGCAGACGTTTTGATCGTGGTATCGCGGACGACCTTCAGGAAGCGTTCTGCCGCGTTACGGAGAGCGCTTTCGCTGCAGTTCAGCAGTATGATGCCGAACTTGTTCGACGAGTAACGGCCGAGGATGTCACCGCCGCGCAGCTTCCCGCGAACCCTACGCGCCACTTCGGCAATGGCTTCGTCGCCGACAGCGATGCCAAACGTGTCGTTGATGACAGCCAAATTGTTTACGGCGAGCATAAGAAATCCGCACGTTTGCGGTTCGCGTTCGAGGCGCGTGAGAACGGCTCCCAGCGCTTCCGTCAAGCGAATGCGATTGAGCTGGCCGGTGAGTTCATCGAAATCATTGCGAACGAGCACACGCTGCTGTTCGAGGTACTGGTCGTGGACGATGCGAATGACGCCGCGTGCGAGCATCGGATGTCCGTCAGGTCCCGGCCACCAGCGGCCATGATCTTCAACCCGGATCGTCTTTCGGCTACGTGGGCCTGCGGGGTTCAGCCGATATTGAATGCGGTATGCGACGCCGCGCACCCGGTCGGTTGCGACGCCTCGGGAAAAGACTTCCAGGCGGCTGTTGAGATGCTCAGGCGCGATCAAGGCGTGGTAGTCCGCGCCGGTCGAGATTTTGCCCAGATCGTCGACGCCGAGCACGCTCGCCGCGTTGCTTTCCCATTCGATGCGGCCGGAGGTCAGATCCCAAGCATAGGCAGTTTCTTCGATCGAAGAGAGAATGCCGACGAGATCAAGTCCGTCCGCGTCCGTCATCGGCTCATCTTCGCGGCCTGGATCCTCGGCCTTGCCGCCGTCGTCTTTGCCCTGCCCATGAACGTTGGTCGGGGAACCCAAATTTGAACCTCGAAATATGTATCAGCGTGCTGGGCACAGAACATGGTTCAGTGTGATCATAATCCGGCGACAACGCAAACTGCTAGATTCGGTACATTAATGATTTTTGAACGCTTGTACCAACCGGATCAGCGTTACACACCGGCTTATATTATATGACAGCGAAAAGCCGGCCGCCCGCCTATTGGTCGGCGCCGATACTCAGGTCGCGGCGGGCGACGCGGATGCCGATCGTATAACCGCCGATGACGTCAATGAGCGTGGCGATCAAAATCAAAAAGAAAACCGACGTTGCGGCCTGCGGAACGGTGAGAAACTCAATGCCGACCGCCATGAACACGAGCATCGACAGGGCATGATCGATCAACGTCGACGTCGACGTGAAGGTCGATTTGACGATTTCTATGAAGAGAAGGATCAACGTCACCAGCAGGATGAGATCGCCCCACGTGAACACCCAATCGCCGCCGCTCAGAAGGCGGATGTGAAACATTTCCTTCGTCAGGGCTTCCAAGCCGAGCGATAGAACGATGGCGTTGTAGAAAACGAAGGCGAGGACCAAGAGCGGAATGGCTCTAACAGACATAAGGCTCTCCTGATGTTTGGCCCGCCCAGGGCGTGCTGGCTTTTTGGCATGGTCATTGCGATTTGCCAAGCAATGCCAAACAATGGAACGTTGCCAAAAATCAACAAGGCCGGCGCCGAGGCACCAGCCTAGTCGGAGATTTTGGCGATCGTGGGTTGTTTATTCGTCGGAAGCCGGCGGCAAGATCTGGCGGCCGCGATACTTGCCCGACTTAAGATCGATGTGGTGGGGCCGGCGGCGTTCGCCGCTGTCCTTGTCCTCGACATAGGCCGGAGCTTTCAGGGCGTCGTGAGAACGCCGCTGACCCCGTTTCATCGGGGAGGTTTTCTTGCGCGGAACTGCCATCGTCTTGCTCCAAATTTGACCCCGCGCCAATGCTGCGGAGCCGCCGGACATGCGGCGGGGACGCCGAACGCTCGATTGATTGCTGAGTGGCCTAGCAACGCCAGATTTGGCGACGCTCAGAGCCCAAGGCGCGGCTTATACGCAAAATAGTCAGGGAACGCCAGTCCCCCGTGCGCCCGAGGGTACGGGGAACCCGCGCCGTCAGTTGCGACCTCTTGGCAGGATGCAACTCGTCCGGCTTGCCGGTGCTATGCGCATCCGGACCTGAACCATGCGGGCCAGACGCTGCAATCCGCGACCCGGCCGCGCCGGGTTCCGGGCCAAGGGGTTCGGCAGAGCCACCGCCAGCCGCGATGCCTGGCCGGCGCTCAGGGTTTTTGCCGGCTTATTGAAGCGAAGTTGCGCCGCCGCCTCGATGCCGAAGATCCCCGGTCCCCATTCGGCGATGTTGAGGTAGACCTCCATGATACGCCGCTTTGGCCAGATCAACTCCATGACGAAAGTCAGCGGCAACTCGATCGCTTTGCGCACATAGCTTTTGCTCGGCCAAAGGAAGAGGTTCTTCACGACTTGCATCGAGATCGTGCTGGCGCCGCGCGTCGTGCCGCTTCCGACATCCTCGACAGCCTCCTTGAGGGCTCCGAAGTCGACGCCATGATGCTGGCAAAATCTCGCGTCTTCGCTGGCAATGACGGCGCGAATGATGTTCGGGGACATCGCCTCGATCGGCACCCATGTATTCACGACCTTTTGGCCGAGGAGCCAATGCTCCAGCATGAGCACCGACGCGGGCGGGTTGACGAAGCGGTACGTGAGCATCAGCAGCAGTATGAGCGCGAGCCACGCCGCAGCAATCCAGGCGAGGATCCGGGCGATGCGGCGAAGCAAACTGCCACCGCCCCGTTGTCTTGTCTGCTTGAGACCCGGGCTTCCACGGAGAGGCGAGCGCGCAGACGGATCGATCGCAAGGCCGTCGAAGGCATGCGCCTCGCTGCGCCCGGGGATCTGCAGCGTCGGCGCCCGCGGCACGAGGCTTCCGAGATTTCGGAAATTGAGGTGGGCGGCTGAGGCGATAGCCTCATGCGGTCCATTATTATCAAGGCTCATATCGGCGGCTGCCCGTTCGAGCGCGGTGAGCGAACGGGAAGAGGCTTCGGCGTCGATTTCGGAGAGCACGTCGTGCAGCGCGGCCTCGGTTGACCTGCCGGGGAAATGCGCCGCTGCCTCCGGCTGGGGCCCGGAAGAGCGTGCCTCGACGAAGGCGGGCCCGGACCTCAGGATGATCCGAGGAGGCATCGGTCTGGGCGGCGGTGTCTCCCTCATAGGCTCGGGCGCAGTCTCCGAAAAACCGGAGAATGCCGAAGGCGGCAGCGGTAGCGGCGGCGCAGATAGCCCCTGTGGCCGAGCCTCCCCGGAAGCGTCAGGACCATCTCCAATAGCCTCAGGCGACGGGATGCCGGTGCGCTCCAGAGGAGACGTCGATTGCTTCTCCCCCGCCGGAATAGCCGCGAGCGGCGCGGCAGTCGGCTCCGATGTGTCCTGCGAGCGATCCATGCTTTGCTTATGCCGACTGCAGTGCGATACCGCGTCGGCCGGTAACACCGAACAATGGCCATGTTGAGTGCCGGCGAGGCCGCGCGAATAAGGTGAGGGATAGTGTCACAATTTCTGACTCAGCTTGGCAATGCTGCAACAGCGGTTGAAGCCTTCCTTGGGGATGTTCTAGCCGAACAGCAATCCGGCGGTGCACCCCGCCGTCTCGCTGAGGCGTTGCGCCACGCCGTTCTTGCGGGGGGCAAGCGCTTTCGACCGTTTCTCGTTTTTCAGAGCGCGGCGCTCTTTGGCGTGACGCGAGAGACCGCGCTTCCCGCTGCCGCGGCTCTTGAATGCATCCATTGCTACTCCCTCGTCCACGACGATCTGCCCGCGATGGACAACGACGAATTACGTCGCGGTCAGCCGACAGTGTGGAAGGCCTATGACGAATGGACGGCGATCCTCGTCGGCGACGCGCTGCAGGCGCTGGCATTCGAACTTATAAGCGAGGCACGCCGCCAGAATGATCCGAATATCCGCGCCGGACTCGTGCATGCGCTCGCCGTCGCTTCGGGATCGATCGGAATGGTCGGGGGACAGATGCTTGACCTCGAAGCCGGGAAACTGCCTGGGCAGCCAGTGGCAACGATCGCCGATGTCACGCGCCTCCAATCCATGAAGACGGGCAGATTGATCACGGCTGGGTGCGAGATGGGCGCGATCTTAGGCAGGGCCGAGCCGAAAGACGCTGCCGCGCTTAAAGCTTATGGCGAAAATCTCGGCGTCGCGTTTCAGATCAGCGATGACCTGCTCGACGCGGAAGGCACGGCAGCCGATGTCGGCAAGGCGACGGGAAAAGATGCGGCGGCCGGAAAGGCAACGCTCGTTGGCCTGCTTGGCATCCAGCAG
>JAICLG010000319.1 GCA_025927515.1 Hyphomicrobium sp. | reverse complement strand
CTGCTCCTTGGTGCATGCTCAGCGTCGCCGAGCTTGCTGCAGGATATCGCGCTCAAGCCGGAAACCACCGATAGCATCGATACGCCACCCGAACCGCAGACTGAACTGCAGAAGGCGACAATCTACTGGGGCAAGGAATACGCTAAGAAGCCGATGGAACTGCAACCGGCGTTGAACTACGCCAAAGACCTGAAGGCGCTCGGAGAGAAAGAAAAAGCCCTGTCCGTCCTCCAACAAGCGAGCATTTTTCACGGCAAGGATCCGCAGCTCACCAGCGAATACGGCCGCATGGCGCTTGAACTCAACCAGATAAACCTTGCCGGCCAGTTGCTCGCCGCCGCCGACGATCCGGCACGACCTGACTGGCGTGTCGTCTCGGCGCGCGGCACCGTTCTGGCGAAGCAAGGCAAATACGGCAACGCCATACCGTTCTACGAACGTGCACTGTCGCTCTCGCCCAACAACCCGACGGTCATGAACAATCTTGCGATGGCCCACGCGATGATGGGCGATCCGAAAAAAGCCGAAGAGATCCTGCGTCAAGCCCTCGCCGCGCCGGGAGCGACGCCAAAGATGCGCGAAAACCTGGCGCTCGTGCTCGGATTGCAGGGTCGTTACGACGAGTCGCGGTCTGTTGCCTCAGCGGTTCTCGATTCCTCGGCCGTCGCTTCCAACACCACCTTCCTGAAGCAGATGGTCAAGCTCGACCCGAAAAGCGATATGCCCAACGCCAAGGACTTCGCGTCTCAGACGACAATTGCGCAAGCGGCGCCGGAGCAGGACGTTCATCGGGCCGTTTTCAGAACAGACGGATCTTCGGCAACTGATGCGCAGGCCAACTGGCAAACGACGAGCGCAACGGCCCTTCCGCTCAAAGGCATGACTCACTAGTCCCGCCTACTCCCGCTTGTCGCCCGCCCATTCGCCCGCGCCCGATTTTGAAGACGCAAACAAAATTGAAAGGCCCTGATCTGCGAGCAGACCAGGGCCAACGCGACACTTATTCTTTAAATCCGCCCTACTTCGGCAGCTGCATGTAGCTGATGCCAGCCGGCCCAAGGATGACGATGAAAAGCACCGGCAGGAAGAAGACGATCATCGGCACGGTCAGCTTCGGCGGTAACGCCGCCGCTTTTCGCTCGGCTTCCGACTGGCGGATTTCGCGGTTTTCCTTGGCCATCGTCCGCAACGCCTGACCGACGGGCGTACCGTAACGCTCAGCCTGAACGAGCGCGGTCGTGACGCCCTTGACGCCCGGAAGGCCCGTTCTCTTTGCCAGATTATCGTAAGCGTGCCGGCGATCCTGCAAATAAGAAAGCTCCGCGGTCGTCAGCGTCATCTCTTCCGCAAGCTCCAGAGATTGGCTTGCAATCTCCTGCCCGACCTTCCCGAACGCCACTTCGACCGACATACCCGACTGCACGCAGATCAGCAGCATGTCGAGCGCGTCCGGAAACGCCTGTTTGATCGACTGCTGGCGCTTCTGTACGCGGTTGGTGATGAACATATTCGGTAGGTAAAAACCGAGAAATCCAACAGCGAGAGCAATGAGCAGATTGACGAGTGGCGGATAGCCCGTGTCGTAGAACACGAAGAGATAAATCAGCGCCATGAAGAATACGACGACCGGCGCCGCCACGCGAAAGAACATGAACGTGACGATATTGGCTTGGCCGCGCAAGCCCGCGCGCTTCAGGTTCTCGCGCAATTCCTCGTTGTCGAACCTCTCTCGCAATCGCAGCTGATCGACGATCCGCTGCATAAATCCCCGAGGAGCAGAGCGCAGCTTGCCGGTCTGACGCTCCTTTGATGCCATTTCGGCAAGACGTGCCGAACGCATCTTGCTGCGCTCGATCGCCATCTCCTTCATGCGCCGGTTCATCTGATCCCGCTGCAGCATCGGCAGAGCTATGGTCAGCACCGTGGCGAAAACGCAAATCGCAGCGAGCATGGTCGCCACGAACTGAGGATTCATCACCGTATCAATGAAGTCCGTCATTGGTGCACCATTGCAGCGTGATCTCGAAGGCTCAGCCTAAAACTTGAAGTTGATCATCTTCTTCATGACCAGCACCCCGATCAGCATCCAAACTGCGCCGATCGTGATCATGAAATGCCCGACCGTCGTTGTGAACAACGGCTTCATGTAGCCGGGGGATGTGAGGTAAACCATGAACATCACGCCCGGCGGCAAGGATGCCAGCACGATCGCCGATGCCTTCGCTTCCGCCGACAGCGCTTTGACTTTCAAAGCCAGCATGTGGCGGTCGCGGAGAACGCTCGACAGATTAGCGAGCGCTTCCGACAAGTTTCCGCCGGCCTGCTGCTGAATGCTGATGACGATGGTCAAGAAACGCACTTCCGGCAACGGCATTCGATCGCAGAGACGCTCAAGCCCATCCGCAACCGGTACGCCTAATCTCTGTTGCTCAACGATATTGCGAAACTCACCGGCCAGCGGTTCGGGACTTTCCCGCGCAATGACCTGCAAGCACTCGTTGAGCGGCAACCCAGACTTGACGCCTCGCACGATCACATCAATGGCGTTGGCGAGCTGAGACGTAAATTTCGCCTGCCGGCGCTTGATGAGCTTGTTCAGGATCCATCGCGGAAGCCCAACCCCTCCGACGAACGCAGCGACGAGAACTGCGGTGATCGGCAATTCGAGAATACTGTAAGCAATACCGGAAACGATGACGCCCAGCGTGGCGCTGAGAAGATAGAAATCTCTCGGAGTTTGCTGCAGCCCGGCCCGCTCAAGCCGAAGCCCCATGGTTATCTTCTTGTCAGCCTTCTTCCGCTGATCCATTTCCTTCAGCGTCTCGGCGACGGACTTCTTTCGGCTGCTCTGCACATCAACCGGCACGCCGCCTATGTTTCTCGCCCTCGTCTTCGCGACGTTCGCAAGGCGTTTGTCCTTCTGCCTGTCGGCAGAAAGATACGGATAAGCCAATGCATAGACCAAACCTGCAAAGGCAAGCGCCGCAAGCAGCGGCATCAATGACGTCAGAAGCGCGCCCTCACCCATGGCGATCTTCCGACGCGCCGTCTTCGTCTACGAACTCCGCCGCGGCGAGCGCGTGCGCCAGGCGTTCGGTCTCCCGGTAATACTCCGCCCGCTCCCAGAAGCGCGGACGCGCTATGCCGGTCGAGCGATGACGCCCGATGAGCCTGCCGTGCGCATCTTCCCCGGTGATCTCGTAAACTATGAGGTTTTGGAGCGTGATTGTTTCTTCTTCCATACCGAGCACTTCGGTGATGTGCGTAATCTTGCGCGAGCCATCGCGCAGACGCGACGCTTGCACGATGATGTCGACGGAGCCGACAATCATCTCCCGAATGGTCTTTGTGGGGAGCGCATAGCCGCCCTGCATGATCATCGACTCGAGTCGGCTCAACGCTTCCCG
>JAICLG010000293.1 GCA_025927515.1 Hyphomicrobium sp. | reverse complement strand
TTTGTGGAGAACTCGGCGGTGATCTCGCGGGAAGAAAAAAGCGCGCCATCACCGAGTATTGCCGAATGACGCCATTGTCTTCGCCGGGCGGTTCGCCCACTCAACGGCGTGGGTAAACTCGCGGCACTGACCGAGGCCTATATGATCAAGCAGATGGAGTGTGCCACCCCCGCGCAGACGCGGCTCCACTTTATGGCCAGCTATGCCATCGATGCAGCCCGGCGGGCATCTTCAAGAGCTTTCCCGAGGGAATCGCGCCCAAGACGCGCTTCAACGTGGATCGCGAGCGAGAGAGGAACAGCGCAGGCGGCTGCCGGGAACTACTTCGTTGTGTGAGTTGCCTGCGAAGCCTTGCCTTTGTCGGAGCCGTCAGCGGATTTGCCGTATCCGGAAGATTTCGGCGTGGCCGATCCCGGCATCGCTTTCGGACCTCGGTTCAACAGAGGTTTCTGCCGCGAGGTCGGTTTCTGAAGTCCAGGATCGGCAGCATGATGCGCGGCCTGTGCTGCTGCGATGGGAAACAGACATGCGCAAGCGCATGCAGATGCCGTAACAAAAAGGTTCTTTGTCATTTTACAACTTACTCGGTTGTTGAAGCTCCAATTTGGTGTGCGATCTGGTCTTCCGTTCCCTGGCATTTGGGATGACCAAAGCCGGATTTGCTTCGACCGTCGCTCCCGATATCGTAGATAATCCCGTCATTCCTTTCCCCCGAAATGCCCTTCGGCGCGCCGTCGAGCTTCAGCGTCTGACGTATACGCCACGCGACGTTATGATCGGCACACGAACTGTCTCCGCTGAGACCCAGGCCGCCTACGATCTTCTTATCCTTGTAGAGCGCGAGGCCGCCGCCGAAAGACGTGGTGCCGCCGATGCGCTTGCCGATCAAAGGATCGCTATCGGTTCCGTACTGTTCGACTTTTCCGGCGTAGACGGCCGCTGCGTTGAGTGGATTGCTTGTCAGCAGCCCATATAAGATTCCGCCGGGCTGCGTCGGCCAGAACAGATTGGCGGTCGATGCCGCAGCAGAGTCCGAGCTGAAGGCGTTTGCGGTGTAAGCTTTCTCAGCTGCGATCGACCGGCTTCCAAACCACTGCTGATCCCAACGAGAGCCGCTAAACGCGATCGCACAAATGACTCCCTCCCGATTGACGACGGCCGCCCATTCATTGTTATCAAATCCGCCGTTCGTCGGACCGCCGGCTGGTTTCACGGCCTGATGCAATGCGTTGACGAGGTTTTCGTGTGTCACCGGACAGACAACGCCAGCAGGGGCGGGCTGCTGGGCTTGCGCAAGTCCAGCCGAGATAGATGACGCGAGGACGGTACCGGCGAAAATCAACAGGATTTTGGTCGTTGGCATGCGGGTCTCCGAAAGGCAAGGCAGTCCCCTGCCGTACCTTCGTCCCTGAACAAGGTTCCATCTCATTTTATATCGGAGACCGATATAAAAAATATTTCCAACGGAACAAATGGCCCCGTCGTGGATATTACTGTTCGCAGATTACGCTTCCGTGAGACTTGCCATGAAATTCCTGTCGCTCCTCACGGCACTTGCCGTCCTCGCCTTACCATCGGTTTCAGACGCAGAGGACCAGGGACACCGGGGGGCTCAGGTGTATATGAAGAGCCGTTGCTTTGCGTGTCACGGGCAACTCGGAACTGGCGGATTCGGTCCCAAACTCGCGGGTGATCGAATTTTGGCTATTCAGCAATTCGTCATTGCGCAGATTTTGATCGGCCGCGGAAAGATGCCGGCCTTCGGAGATCGCCTTTCCGATGAGGATATAGCGGCGGTCGCTCAATATATTCGGAACAATTGGGGAAATCACGACGGTCCAGTCACGCCGGGCGAAGTGTCATCCGTACGCAAACTGATGAAGAAAGCGTCCGATGAGGCTGCGAAGGCAGAAACTCCAGAAGAGAAGCGGTGAAGGAGGATACGATGAGCGGAACGCGGCTGCGAATTGGCTGCTCGAAACTGGTGAGCGGTATTTTCCTCGCCGCCCCGTTAGCACTTGCAAGCCCTGCATTATCGCAAGAGCAGCCTCAGAAACCTGCGTCAGAGGTGAATACGCAGCCAACGCCGCAGAACGCAGGTCAAAAGCCAAGCACTGACATATCGGAGCTGATGAAAGATGACAATCAGTGGCCGATGGCGGCGAAGAACTACGCCAATACGCGGTTCAGCCATTTGAATCAGATCACCAAAGACAACGTTGGCCAACTGCAGATGGCGTGGAGCTTCTCTCTTGGCACGCCGCGCGGGCAAGAGGCGGCGCCTCTGGTTGTGAATGGAACTCTCTACATCGTCGGACCCTATGCGGGGGTGCATCCCAATGAGGTCTTCGCTCTCGACATCGCAGATGGCGAGTTGAAGTGGAGCTATTCGCCCAAACCTGATCCGGCAGCGGAGGGCGTCGCCTGCTGTGACGTCGTCACGCGTGGCCTGGCTTACGACAACGGCAAGATCTTCCTGAATACGCTTGACGGCTTCTCCGTCGCAATCGATGCCAACACGGGCAAAGAACTCTGGCACACGAAGCTCGGCGACATCAACAAAGGCGAGACCATCACGATGGCGCCAATCGTCGTGAAGGGTAAGGTGCTGGTCGGAAATTCCGGCGGCGAGATGGGTGTCAGGGGCTGGCTCGTAGCCGTCGACGAAGAAACCGGAAAAATTGCCTGGCGCGCCTATTCCACCGGACCCGACTCCGAGGTTCTCATCGGCAAAGATTATCGCGGACCTTACGATTGGTTGAACGGCAAGGATCTCGGCGTAAAAAGTTGGCCGCCGGATAAATGGAAAATCGGAGGTGGCACTGTATGGGGCTGGATCTCTTACGATCCCGATCTCAATCTTATCTACTATGGAACGTCAAATCCTGGTGCTTGGAATCACGAGCAGCGGCCGGGCGATAATCTTTTCGGGTCGACCATTTTCGCGCGCAATCCGGACACGGGAATGGCCAAGTGGGCCTATCAACCGGATCCTCATGACCTCTGGGATCATGATGAGATCAATGAAAGCGTTTTGGTCGACCTAACCATCGACAATCAAGTCCGTAAGGTCCTCATTCATCCTGACCGCGACGGCTTCATGTACGTCATCGACCGCACGACCGGTAAAGTGATTTCTGCGGATGCATACGACTACGTCAATTCGATCAAAAGCATCGATCTGAATACGGGCCGTCCGATTCTGAACGATGCGATGACGCCCTCGCTGGGCAAAACCGTTCGGGATGTCTGTCCGGCGGCTCCAGGGGCAAAGGATTGGCAGCCTTCGGCGTGGTCTCCGAAAACCAAACTGCTCTACGTCCCGCACCAGCATCTTTGCATGGACTTCAAGACGTCGGACGTCGGCTATATCGAAGGCACGCCGTATGTCGGCGCCGACGTCGATATGTACGCGGGTCCGGGTGGATACCGCGGCGAGTTCATGGCGTGGGATCCGGTCCAACGTAAGAAAGTCTGGTCCATAAAGGAGAAGTTCCCCGTTTGGAGCGGCGCCTTGGTCACCGCCGGTGACGTTGCATTCTATGGGACCATGGATAGGTGGTTTAAGGCCGTTGATGCGGACTCGGGCAAGGAGCTTTGGAAGTTCCGCGTCGGTTCGGGGATCATTGGCCAGCCGATAACCTTCGCGGGTGCCGACGGCACTCAGTACATCGCCGTCATGTCCGGTGTCGGCGGTTGGTCTGGTGCAGTTGCTGTGGGCGAGATCGACCCGCGCGTCCGAAACGGCGCGCTCGG
>JAICLG010000217.1 GCA_025927515.1 Hyphomicrobium sp. | reverse complement strand
TATGCCGAGGATATTGCGCCGCAAAAGATTCCGACAACGCCATCTGCGGCTGCTCCCGCCACTCAATCGAGCACGACGGACGCGCAGAAAAAGAAAGAGACGATCTCCATTCTGTACGTGAAACAGAACCGGCCGAACACCGATCTGCCGCTATCGTTGCTCGATCTACCCGCGCCCGACGACGGAATAGCAGGCGCAAAGCTTGGGATCGCCGACGACAACACCACGGGTCGCTTTCTCAATCAGTCATTCAAGCTCGACGTCATCAACGGCGACGTTGACGACCTGATCAAGACAGCGACGCAAAAAATAGATGCCGGCGACGGCTTCATCATCGCCGATATGGAGCCGGATGCTCTGTTGAAGTTCGCCGACGCCCTGAAAGGCAAGCACGCGCTGATTTTCAACGCCGGCGCTCCTGACGATAGACTTCGCCAGGAAGATTGCCGCGCCAACGTCCTGCACGTCGCGCCGTCGCGCGCGATGTTGGCGGACGCGCTCGCGCAGTATCTGGTCTGGAAGAAATGGCCCAATTGGCTTCTCGTTTACGGACCTGAACCCGAGGACAAGCTTCTCGCCGACGCCTATCGGCACGCAGCAAAGAAATTTGGCGGCAAAATCGTCGAAGAAAAAGAATTCAAGCAAGAAACCGGCAGTCGCCGGGCCGACGGTGGCTACGAGCAGGTGCAACAGCAAATTCCGGACTTTTTGCATAACGCGAAGGATTACGACGTCCTCATCGTGGCCGACGCAAAACACCTTTTTGCCGATTATTTCCCCTTCAGAACGTGGATGCCGCGACCCGTTGCAGGCTCGGCGGGCCTCACGGCATCGAGTTGGCACCCGGCATTGGAGTTCTGGGGCGGCACACAGTTTCAACACCGCTTCCGGCGTCTGAACAGCCGCATGATGCGCTCGATCGATTACGACGCCTGGGTTGCGACGCGCGTCGTCGGCGAAGCAGCAACCCGCAAGCACTCAGCCGATTTCGAAACGCTTCGCGCGTTCATCCAGTCACCGAAGTTCGAAGTTGCTGCATTCAAGGGTGTCGCAACGAGCTTCAGAACCTGGGATGGTCAGCTTCGCGAGCCGCTTGTCATCGGCACCCCGAAGCTCCCGGTCAGCGTTTCTCCGCAACCCGGCTTCTTGCATCAGTCCAGCGTGCTCGACACGCTTGGCTTCGACAAACCGGAAACGAAGTGCAAAGCCTACACACAATAATTCGATGCTAACGTCCAACCAACCAGACCAATCTTCCAGCCATAGCCTTTTCAATCGGAGACTAGGGATGTCGCGACCCTCAGCGATTCTTACTGCGCTTCTCTCGGCCGCCGCCTTCGCCTCGACCGCGAGTACGGCCGACGCCTATACCGCCTACGTCACGAACGAGAAGGACAACACCGTCAGCGTCATCGACACCGACAAGATGGAGGTCATAAAAACGGCGAAGGTCGGCCAGCGGCCGCGCGGCATCGTCATGTCCAAGGACGGCAAATGGCTGATCATTTGCACCAGCGACGACAATGACGTGAAGATTTACGACGCAAAGACGCTGGAATACGTCAAGTCGCTTCCGTCGGGACCGGATCCCGAGCTGCTGACCCTCCATCCCGACGGGCGGCGTCTCTACATCGCCAACGAGGACGATAACCTCGTGACCGTCGTCGATATCAATACGTCGAAGGTCATTACGGAAATTCCCGTCGGCGTCGAGCCGGAAGGGATGGGCATGAGCCCCGACGGCAAGGTGCTCGTCAATACGTCGGAAACGACGAACATGGCGCATTTCATCGACACCGAGAAACACGAGACTTTCGACAACGTGCTCGTCGATAGCCGCCCGCGCGTCGCCATGTTCAATTCCGCTCAGACGCAGCTCTGGGTATCTTCCGAGGTCGGCGGAACGGTGACCGTCATCAACCCAGCCGATCGCAAGATCATCCACAAGATCAGCTTCGAAATTCCCGGCATCACCAAGGAAGCGATCCAGCCGGTCGGCATCCGCATTTCCAAGGACGATAAGATCGCGTTCGTTGCGCTCGGCCCTGCGAACCGCGTCGCCGTCATCGACACCAGCACATTCAAGGTGCTGAAATACATCCTCGTCGGCCAGCGCGTGTGGCACATGTACTTCACGCCCGATTATAAATATTTGTTAACGACCAATGGCGCCTCGAACGACGTCAGCGTCATCGACGTTGCCAGTCAGAAGGCGATCAAATCGATCAAGGTCGGCCGGTATCCCTGGGGCGTGGTCGTCTCGCCTCATTGAGGCGGCTATCATTTAGGACTGAACCAAAATCCGGAGACAAGTGACGCCGACGATGACAGCAACAGACCCGAAATTGGGCGCCGCCGATAAGGAGAGGACGCCGGCACTTGTCGTCGATGGCGTCAGCCACAGCTTTGGCGACAAGAAGGTCCTCGACAACGTCTCCCTGACGGTCGACCAAGGCGCCTTCGTGATGTTGCTCGGCCTCAACGGCGCGGGAAAATCGACGCTCTTTTCGCTGATCACAAGGCTTTACGATAACGTCAGCGGCGAGATCGACATCCGCGGCTTCGACGTTCGACGGAAGGCCTCGCAAGCCTTGCAGCGTCTCGGTGTCGTCTTTCAAAGCCGTACGCTCGACGTTGACCTGACGCTGATGCAGAACCTCAAGTATCACGCAGCTCTGCACGGCTACTCGACTCGCGAGGCAACCCGTCGGGGCCGCTTGGCGCTGGAGCTTGTCGGCCTCGCCGATCGCGGCAACGAAAAGGTGCGAGCGTTGTCCGGCGGCCAGTTGCGCCGCGTCGAAATTGCGCGCTCGATGATGCATCGCCCGGACCTGCTGTTGCTCGATGAGCCGACGGTCGGCCTCGATCTCGGCTCGCGCGAAAGCGTCATTAAAATCGTGCGCGAGCTCGTCGCCAAGGAACGCCTCGGCGTGCTCTGGGCGACGCATCTCATGGATGAGGTTTTACGGACGGATCAGGTTGTCATTCTTCATCAGGGTGTGGTTCTTTACAACGGCGGCGTTCCACAGCTTCTCACGCAAACGGGAACGACAAGCGTGCGCGAGGCATTCCGCGCATTGACCGGCACCAAGGCACCGATTGAGGAGGCGGCCTGATGTCGGCATCGGCGCTTTCAGCTACGGCGTCGGCGACATTCGCCGAGACCAGTGCCGCCGCTCAGCGGCGTCTGGGTATCGCTGGATATTGGGCCTGCTTCAAAGGCATCGTCTGGCGCGAGATCCTGCGCTATCTGCATCAGCGCGAACGGTTTCTTTCGGCGCTCGTGCGGCCATTGATCTGGCTGTTCATTTTCGCAGCAGGTTTTCGCCAGACGCTCGGCGTTTCGATTATTCCGCCCTACCAGACGTACGTTCTTTACGAGGAATATATCGCGCCCGGTCTGCTCGCGATGATCCTGCTGTTCAACGCCATGCAGTCTTCGCTTTCGATGGTCTACGATCGCGAGACAGGAACGATGCGGACGCTGCTCGTCAGCCCCTTCCCGCGATCATTCCTGCTGCTATCGAAACTTCTTGGCGGCGTTTCAGTCGCGTTGCTGCAATCCTACGCCTTCCTGTTCGTCGCCTATTGGTGGGGCATCGAGCCGCCGCCGATCACCAACATCCAGCTCTTTACGTTTTACGATGCGCCAAGCTGGACAGGCGGCGTGATCGGCTCGATGGCCGACCCGATCACCAACACGCTGTTCTCCGTGCCGGCATTCATTCAGCCTTACGTCGGCTACATCGCCGTCGCTCCGGCGATCATATTGGCGGGCTTAATGTTGGGCGCGCTGGCGCTTTTCATTTCATCCGTCATCAAGCAGCTTGAGAATTTCGCGGGCGTGATGAATTTCGTCATCTTCCCGATGTTCTTCGCGTCGTCTGCCCTCTATCCATTGTGGCGCATCCGTGAGGCCAGCCCGCCGCTCTACGAGATCTGCCGTCTTAACCCGTTTACTTACGCCGTTGAACTGATCCGGTTTGCTCTATATGGACAGATCGACACCATCTCCCTCGCCATCGTCGTCGGATTCACCGTAGTGTTTCTTGCGGCAGCCGTTTTTGCATACAATCCGTCCAAAGGTCTTATCGCCCGCCGCGGCGGGCCGGGTGGATCAGCATGAGGTACCACATGATCAGAAGCTCCGTTTCCCGCCGCATCGGCTGGGCCGCCGGCGTCGCAGTCTTGGCGTCTGTTGGCTTCGTCTCGGTTCCGAGCTTTGCCCAGGAGACCGTCCCCGAAGCCACAACACAGAATGCCATTCCCGAAGTCAAAAAAGACGAATGGCCGTGTGTCTATCGCAAGGTGCCGGTGCTCTCCGCAGCAACGATCTGGGACGGCCCGGAAATCAAGGATACGACGAGCTGGCACAGCGACGAGGCTATCCGCAAGCTGTCGCAATATGCGATTTCGCGGCGTGTGAAGATGGAAGACGTCGAAGCGGCAATCAAGAAGTTCGCCGCGGGTCTTCCCGCCGATAAGCGCGATGCCAAGCTGACAGAGCTTTTTTCCGCCGTGCTGTCACGCACGAATGAGGACCGCAAGACGGTCATGCACGGCATCGAGAAAATGCATAAGCAGCAGGTCGTGCGCTCGGAGGAAATTAAAAAGGAAGCATTGGCGCTGCAGCCGGAAGAACAAGCAGAAGCAGAAAATCCGGAAGGCGAAGCTGGTGTCGCAGGCAAAGGCTCAGACGCCCAAGAAAAATACAAATGGGAGATCCGCGCTTTTCAGGAGAAGCAGGCTAACATTCCGCTCGCCTGTGAAATTCCCCAGCTGATCGACGAGCGAGCCGGCGACATTGCTCGCGCTATTCGCGCCGAGATGAAGAGCTAAGCTCCGCCATCAAATTGTCACGTCACCGAAGCAGCCGCTCACACTCTCAGCCGAGCTTCGGAAGTTAAAAAGAAGGACGCGAGCTTCAGACCCGGCTCGCGTTCCTTTGCGCTTTGACCACCCGGTCAACCGCCTGCAGCTCCGAAATCAAAGCTCCAAACTCCTTGAGCGGGACCATGTTGGGGCCGTCGGAGGGAGCCTTATCGGGATCCTGATGCGTCTCGATGAAAAGGCCGGCAACGCCCAC
>JAICLG010000241.1 GCA_025927515.1 Hyphomicrobium sp. | reverse complement strand
GCCGGCTTGGCGACGGCGGCTCTGGCATTTTGCGCGCTGGCCACGGCAGCGCATCTTATCAGCGTGATGCTTACACTGGCGCGCGTTCAGGCGCGCAAAAGGAATAACCACTCGACGACAACGCCGGTCACAATTATCCGGCCCGTTTGCGGTAGCGATCATTTCGACGAACTGACGCTGCGCTCGACCTTTGAAATCCGTGCCGCATCCTACGAGATAATTTTCTGCGCCGCGCGCGAAAGCGATCCCGCTGTGCCGCTCGTGCGCAAATTGATCGACGGTCACCCCCGTGTACCAGCGAAGCTGCTTGTCGGTGACGACAGGCCGACGAGCAATCCGAAACTCAATAACGTCGTCAAAGGCTGGAAGGCCGCGCGCCATCCTTGGATCGTGCTTGCCGACAATAATGTCCTGATGTCGCCCAGCTACTTGGACGATTTGTTTGCGGCCTTTGAACCGGGCGTCGGGCTTGTCTGTTCTCCGCCAATCGGAAGCAGGCCCGCTGGCTTCTGGGCGGAGCTGGAATGCGCGTTTCTCAATACCTATCAGGCGCGATGGCAATCGTCTGCCGCGGCGACCGGGTTTGGTTTCGCGCAGGGCAAGTCGATGCTCTGGCGGCGTGATACCCTTGATGAGGCCGGTGGCATCGAAGCGCTGGGCGGCGAAATCGCCGAGGATGCGGCAGCGACAAAAATCGTGCGCGCTCGGGGCTTGCATGTGGCGCTTGTCAATCGCCCCTTCGAGCAGCCGTTGGGACCTCGCACGTTCCGGCAGGTCTGGGACCGTCAGGTGCGATGGGCGCGCTTAAGACGCGCAACGTTTAGACTCGTTTATGCGCCGGAGATCCTAGCGGGAAGCGTGCTGCCAATTTTGGCGGGCGCCTTCGCTGCGCCGGGTTTCGATATCGCTCCGGCGTTTGTATTATCCGTACTCGCAGCCGTGTGGTTCGGATCGGAAGCCGCATTGGCATGGGTTGCCGGTTGGCACATGAGTATGCTCTCGCCGCTATCATGGATGCTCCGCGATCTTCTATTGCCGGCCTTGTGGCTTGAAGGTTGGGCAGGGAACACGTTTGTTTGGCGAGGAAACGACATGAGCGTCACGGAAAGCGGCAAAGTTTCGGACGGAATATCTGCTCGTCGCGCCGTTGCGATCACCGGCGACGCAAATTAACCGTCGTTCTAACTTAATGCGGAAAGCGGAACTGAGCCAGCCTGTCCTTTCATTGCCTTCAACCGATGTTGCATTCGGATCGACTCCGACGGTGCGTCCTGCGAATCCTGCGGCATCGAAATATCTCGTGTTGCCGACAACCTGATAATTGAGAATCGTTTTCAATCCCGAGCCAGATGGCGAGGACGCAAGTATTTTCCGCTCGAATGCCGGCGTTTCTCCATCTCGGAACGCTTCTGCAAGCGGCCGGCCGACGAGGTTTCCATGACTCACGGGCAGTAGACCGAGGATGGCAGCAATGGTCTTGCCGATGTCGGCGTTACTTGCTGGTGCAGGGTCGACAAATCCCGTTTTGAAAGCGGGCCCCCAGCGGCCATGAAATTATTCGTATCGCCGCGGCTGAAGCTGCCGTGCATCCCCTGCCCTTGCTGCAGTCCCGAGATATTCTGCCGGAGAAAAATGTGCGTGCTGATGACGGACGGCTCAGTTCACCGTCTCAATAGCGATGGCCGTTGCCTCGCCGCCGCCAATACAGGCCGAAGCGATTCCCTTTGTGAGCCCACGGTTCCTGAGTGCGTGGAGCAACGTCACAATAAGGCGAGCACCCGTTGCACCGATCGGATGGCCGAGGGCACATGCCCCACCATTGACGTTGAGGTGATCGCGAGGAATCCCCAACTCCTTTTGCGCGGCCATCGCGACGACTGCGAACGCCTCATTGATCTCGAAAAGATCGACATCCTTGACCTCCCATCCGGCCTTTGAAAGAGCCTTTCGGATCGCGGGTATCGGGGCGGTCGTGAACCATGTGGGCTCCTGGCTATGAGTAGCGTGCGCCCGGATCATCGCAAGCATCGGGAGGTGATAGCGGTCGGCAATCGAACGACGAGTCAGGACGAGCGCGGCGGCGCCGTCTGCGTTCGCGGAGGAGCTGGCGGCAGTGATCGTACCGTTGGGACGGAACGCCGGACGGAGCTTCGCGACCTTCTCGGGTAAAACCTTCATCGGATTTTCATCGTCGGCGACGATTCGATCGCCGCTTTTTGTGGTAATCGCTATCGGTTCGATTTCTGCTTTGAATGCACCGGACTGAATCGCATCTTGCGCGCGCGTCAGCGTCTCGGTTGCGAAGAGGTCCTGATCTGCCCGCGTGAACTGATAGGCTTCCGCTGTCGCCTCGCCGAAGTCGCCCATGCTCCGACCCTTTTCGTAGGCATCCTCGAGGCCATCGAGCAGCATGTGATCGATAACGCGATCATGCCCGACCCGATAGCCACTTCGCGCCTTCGCCAATAGGTAGGGAGCGTTCGACATCGACTCCATACCGCCTGCTACGATCATATTCGCCGAGCCGGCCGCCAGGAGATCGTGAGCCAGGAATGTCGCCTTCATGCCCGATCCGCAGACTTTATTGATCGTCGATGCGCCAACGGAATCAGGCAATCCGGCCGCTCTCGCAGCCTGACGCGCCGGAGCCTGTCCCTGTCCCGCGGTGAGCACGTTGCCAAACAGCACTTCGTCAATCCTCTCTGACGCGATCGACGCCCGGTCGACTGCCGCCCGAATAACATGAGCACCAAGTGCGGAGGCCTGGAGCGGAGCGAGTTCGCCCTGGAAGCGCCCAAGTGGCGTTCTGATGGCCGAAACGATAACGACAGGGTCTGAATCGCTCATAGGTAGCTCCGGCTGGGATGAATGGATTTACATTATGGCTATCATATTACATGATGGTCATAATGCAAGTAGTGCAGTGGCGTTTCGCCTCCGCTAAAGTTGCCGCACCGGCGCTGATGGAGATGTCAGCGCAACGATTGCTATCAGGGGTTGGATTAAATGCCACGCGCGTCGCGCAGAGAAGCGGAACAACATCGAGAGGATGTCGTAGAGGCCGCCTCGCGGTTGTTTCGAGAACATGGTGTCGCCGGTATCAGCGTGCCGGCTCTGATGGCCGAAGCGGGTCTCACCCACGGCGGCTTCTATGGACACTTCAAATCCAAGGAAGCGTTGACGGCCGAGGCTTGTGTTCGGGCATTCGAGGAGAAACGCGAGGAGTACGACGAACTCATCGCCCGGCACGACGGCGATAGGGAAGCGCTGCGGCAGGACTTCATCGCACGCTACACAGGCAAGGGGCATCGCGATGCATTCGGTCTTGGCTGTCCGGCTGCGGCGCTGTGCGGAGATGTGGCGCGGGAAAGTCCAAAGAGTCCTTTGAGAGCATCCTTTGCAGCGGGCCTCAACATGATGGCGGAAAAAATGTCGGCGCTTCTGTCTCGTCGGAAAAGGCGTTTCAATCGTGAGGACGCTCTGGCCCAGGTCGCGATGCTCGTCGGCGGGCTGGTTCTGGCGCGCGCAACGAAAGGGGATGCAATCTCAGAAGAAATTCTGGAATCCGTCCGTTCCGCATTTTTAAAAGCCTGATCCAGTCATCGATGAGGATAGCAATCACGTGATGAGCCAGACGGCATCATACCTGCTTTGCGTTTTTAGCTTGCGACGTGTGCGGCTGCTCTCGCGCGTCTCGCGAGACGGATGTTCCAGGCGGCGCACATCTTGCGACGGCCAATAATTCATTTACCAATTGCCTGTCGTCCTCGGCGCTGCGCGGGACTCGCCAAAACGGCCGAGCGGGTGTGCGAGAGGTCGATAGACAAGCGCCGCGGACCGGAGTTAATTAAATCGGCTTGAGGAGATCTCGCGGGTCGCACCTCAATGTTTCAAGCGTCGGTTTCCGCTTCCGGATCGAGCGAGAAATGGTTTCACAGCCGCGCGCGAACAAATTCGGAGACGCGATGGTTACGAACGCGACCGAAGCGACATCCGCAGCAGGGCTCGTCACCATCGCCAGTCCCCATACGCCGAAGGAAACGCTCGATCGGTTGGCCCGAGCGGTCGTCGACCGAGGTCTGACGATCGTGGCTCGCGTCGATCATGCAGATGCGGCCGCCAAAGTTGGCCTGGAGTTGCGGCCAACGGTACTTTTGGTATTCGGCAATGCGCGCGCCGGAACGCCGCTGATGCAGGCCGCGCAGTTGATCGGGATAGAATTGCCGCTTCGGGCCCTCGTTTGGCAGGACGAAGCTGGCAGGACGCAACTTTCTTACGTCGACCCGGCCTGGCTGGCTGACAGGCACGGCATCCTGCTAGCGACACAAAAGTCCGTCGATCATATGAACTCCCTGCTTCAGTCCATAGCGGCGGAGGCGACGTCGCCATGACGCCCACGGACTCGCCGCAGGATGGAGCCTTTGACCGCCATTGCGCGTTATACGCTTGCGTGTTTACCCCCCAAAGACCTAAGCCAACGCAATAAAGGAAACAGCAAATGAAGCCAGAATCCGCAAAGGCCCGGCGAAAAGCCCCCCTCGATACGCCATCGCTCTTTTCCGACAACGCGATCAAAGATCTGGCAGGAGCGCTCACTGGTCTGCTTGCAGATGTGTTCGCCCTCTACGTGAAGACAAAGAATTTCCACTGGCACATGTCGGG
>JAICLG010000356.1 GCA_025927515.1 Hyphomicrobium sp. | reverse complement strand
GGCCGAACGGCTGGCGACGCGGCAAACGGAAGCCGAGCAACAGGGTCTCGCGGCGCCACTCGGCCAGGCGGGCTAGCGCCCGGCAATCTGGTGAACCTGGTTGCGAAGAGTTGCCACCTTGAATTTTTCAGGATTGGCTCGGTTCGCTGTGGGCTTAGACGATCTACCGAGATTGGCTCGCATTCTTTGGCTTGAGCCATCGCAATCTTGGCTGCATGCTGATCTCCTGGGGTTGGACTCCGGCGCGATACCCCGCACGAAGGAGAAGCTTCGTGTTCATTGGAACAGCCAGAGCGCGCATCAAGCGCTCCTTGCGCACGACTCGATATTGGCTACCGTCGGGCCTTTCTGTGATCGCAGTTATTTTGGTCTCGGCCGGCGCGCTGCTGTTCGATGCATTGACGCCGGAGATGATTTCTGTTGACATTTTCTATGTAACACTGGTCCTCTTGGGCTTCTGGTTTGCCAATCCAAAGGCCACGCTTGCCCTTGCGGCGCTGGCGACGCTCCTGATTTTCGTTGGACACTGGATAACAATCCCGGGCAGTACGCCCGAACGGGAAGTTTGGCTCAATCGCGGGCTGGCCGTTTGCACGGCTTGGCTCGCAGCACTTTTCGTGTGGCGGATTCGCGTTCTCGAGGAAGAATTGCAGTCAAAGATTGACCTTGCCAACAGCTTGTCACGCGAGATCAATCATCGGGTCGGCAACCACCTGCAATTGGTAGCTTCGCTCCTGAGACGGCAGGCGGTGGAGAGCTGCAGCGAAGAGTCGCGTCGCGCACTCGAACTCGCGGGCTCACGTGTGAGGACGATTGGAAGTATAAACCGCAAGTTGTCGCTGGACACGTCTCCACAAACGTCTTTACGGCTGATTGATTCAAAATCTTTCGTTACCACGCTTGTCAAGGACGTGCATGCCGCGTTGGCCGACCCCGAACGCATTGAAATCACGGTCTCGGCCCAGTCCGCAGAGTTCAATTCAACGAAAGCCGCCGCACTCGGCGCGCTGCTGGTGGAGTTGCTGAACAATGCGCTCAAGCATGCTTTTGCTGACGGAATGAAGGGCAGGCTGGCGGTAAGCTTCACCGCGCTTGCGAACCAGTACGTGTTGGAATTGGAGGATGATGGTGTTGGAATTGAAGAGGGAAAGGACTCCGGCGGCTTCGGCAGGCGAAGCGTCAGCAATCTCGCGCATGCCATGGGGGGCTCGATAATCTGTCAACCTGCGAGCCAATCGAAGACGCGTCCGGGCTCCAAATGGCGGGTGGAAATCCCCGCTTGACGTTGGGTGCAATCGCCCAATCCGGGTCGCCGCATGTCGCGTCGCCGCAAGCCGCGTTCTCAATGATAGCCGATGTCGCCGCGTACCTTTCCGCGAAAGACCCAGTAGGACCAAGCCGTGTACATCAAAATGATCGGGAGCAGGAACAGTGTCCCGATCAAAAGGAATGCCTGGGTGCTTGCCGACGAGGCGGCCTGCCAGAGCGTATAATGGTAAGGCACGATCATCGGCCAGAGGCTGATGGCAATCCCCATGAAGGACATCAAGAAGAGCCCGATCGCTCCGAGGAAAGGGATGACTTCATGACCGTCGGACAGGGCACGCCATTCCAGGGCGGCAATCAGCAGTGTGATGACTGGGATCGGCGTTAGGAAGCCGATGTTCGGCCAGGAAAACCAGCGGTGCGCGATGCCGGGAAAAGCCAGAGGGGTCCAGATGCTGACGGAAAGGATTGCTATGAGCACGGCGATCAGGCAGATGCGGCCCATTCGCCGGGCCCATCGCTGCAATTCTCCTTCCGTTTTCAGGATGAGCCAGCCGGCGCCGAGGAGGGAGTAGCCGAACATGAGAGCAACGCCGGTCAGAAGCGCGAACGGCGTTATCCAGTCGAAAGAGGTGCCAGCGAACTCCCGTCCGCTGATCCTGAAACCCTGAATGAACGCTCCGAGCACCACGCCCTGGGCGAACGTCGCGACGAGCGAACCGCCGCAGAACGATCCGTCCCAGAAGCGCCTCAGTGCCGGCCGTTTGAACCTGAACTCGAAGGCGACACCCCGGAAGACCAACGCGAGCAGCATGATGAGGATGGGGAAATAGACGGCCGGAATGATGATCGCAAAGGCCATCGGAAACGCCGCCAAAAGGCCAAGCCCACCAAAGACCAGCCACGTCTCGTTGCCGTCCCAGATCGGCCCGACCGAATTCATCACCAGACTGCGGCTCGCGTCGTCGGGTGCGAAGCCATAGAGAATGCCCACTCCAAGGTCGAATCCATCGAAAACCACGTAATAGAAGACTGCTAGTGCGAGCAGCGCGGTCCATATCGGCACAAGGTCGAGGAGCATGGAGCCATCCTATAGCTCGGTTTCGGGACGGACCGCTGCCTGTCTGAAGGGGCGATCCGGCCGTCCGCCTTCGACGGCAGCGGCCTCGGCAGCTCCGTCTTGCGGACCCCTGCGGACGAGTCCCGCCATAAACGCAATGCCGGTTGGAAACATGATCAGATACACCACGATGTAAAACGCGAGCGACACGGCCACGTCCGTGCCTGTGAGGGAGGGCGAGACCGAGTCGGCCGTGCGC
>JAICLG010000177.1 GCA_025927515.1 Hyphomicrobium sp. | reverse complement strand
CGGCACTGTGAAATGCCAGGAAATGCTTATGATCTCGGTCATCATTCCGGCGCGCAATTCCGAACATACATTGGCGGCGACGCTTGCGGCGCTCGTTCCCTCAGCGGTCAACGGGACCGTCAGGCAGGTGATCGTGGTCGACGGGGGCTCGACCGATCAAACGACCACCATCGCGGATTTGGCGGGCGCGGAGGTGGTTTCAAGCGCTCCTGGACGGGGCGGCCAGCTTGCGCAGGGCGCCAGGAGCGCGCGCTTTCCCTGGCTTCTGTTTCTCAACGCCGACACCGTTCTCGAAGACGGATGGGAGCGCAGCGCCTTGGATTTCATGCGGCGCGTGGATCAGGGCGAGCGGTCGCCCGCAGCCGGCGCTTTTACGTTTCGTCTCGATGACAACGGATTTGCACCGCGCCTCCTGGAGCGACTGGTGCAATTGCGCTGCAAGCTGTCGCGCGTGTCGTATGCGGAGCAGGGCTTGCTCATTCCGCGCCAGCTATTCGACTCAGTGGGCGGCTACAGAAACATGCCGATCATGGAAGACATTGATCTGGCGCGACGCCTCGGACGTCGTCGTTTGGCGATGCTCGACGCGCAAGCGGTGACATCTCCCGCACAATACCGCCGTGACGGCTATCTGCTGCGATCACTGCGGAACCAAGCGTGTCACACGCTATATGGCTTGGGCTTTCCCGCGAACTGGATCGCCCGGGTCTACGGATTGAAGACGGCGTCCTAGCCTTGCGCCTTCCGGTGCTCTTCCAGCCGCGGCATGATCTCGACGAAATTGCAGGGCCGATGCCGTATATCGAGCTGGAATTTCAAGATGCCGTCCCATGCGTCGCGGCAGGCGCCGGGCGATCCCGGCAAGCAGAAAATGTAAGTTCCATGCGCGACGCCCGCGCAGGCGCGCGACTGTATCGTCGACGTGCCGACCTTCTGGAAAGACAACATGTGGAAGAGGATCGCGAACCCCTCGATATCCTTTTCGAACAACGGTTTCACCGCTTCCGGCGTGACGTCGCGGCCGGTGAAGCCGGTCCCGCCGGTAGTGATGACGCAATCGATTTGCGGATCGCTGATCCAGCTTTCGACGATTGTTCTGATAGCCTGCTGATCGTCTCTGACGAGCTTGCGGTCGGCAAGCACGTGGCCCGCCTCGCCTATCCTGCTCGCGAGGAGGTCGCCCGATTTATCCTCTTTGGCCACTCGCGTATCCGACATCGTCAGTACGGCAATCCGGATCGGAATAAAGGCGCGTTCGGCATCTATGCCGGCCATCGAATAATCCTGTCATCGTTGGCGATCATGGGCGACATTGGCTCTTGAAAGAACGTACGTCCAGCAGCGATTGCGCCGCGTGTTACGCTCGAATCTTCGATCGGATCTGCAACAAGTCCTGCCATGCCAGTTGTTTCGCCGCTGGCGTTCGCAGTAGGTAGGCGGGATGGAGCGTGGCGATTGCCGCAATGGTTCGCTCGCCGATGGTGACGTTCCGCCATTTGCCCCTGAGCCGCATGATGCCTTCGGCCACGCCGAAGAGCTCCTTCGCCGCAGCGCCGCCCACTGCGACCACAATTTTGGGCTCAACGAGTTCGATCTGACGTTCGAGAAAGGGCCGGCAGGCGAGGGCTTCCTGAGGCGTCGGCGTGCGATTGCCGGGGGGCCGCCAGTAAACGATGTTGGTGATGTGAACGTCGGGCTCGCCAAGCCCGATCGTGCTCAGCATCTTGTCGAGAAGCTGGCCTGCCCGGCCGACGAAAGGCTTGCCTTCCAGGTCCTCGTCGCGGCCGGGAGCTTCGCCGACGATCATCAGATCGGCTTTTGCAGCGCCACGATAAAAGCAGAGCTTCGTCGCCGTAGCCTTGAGGCCGCATCCGTCGAATTCTCTCAGCGCGGTTTCCAGGGCTTCGAGCGAGGTGGCTTGCCGCGCGATCTTCCTGGCACCGATCTCTGCCTCGCTGGCGCCCAGCGGCGTAGCTGCGCGAGGCCGCGCCGCCGGAGGTGCTGCCGTGCCGGGCCTCGGCGATATTCGAGCATTCGCTGCCGATTCCCCCGGCGTGCTCGGAACCTCCGAATGGCGCCAAACGTAATCGGCACCCGGAGCTTTCGGACCGCGCGCCAGCCAGTCGCAGCTGCTGTCGTCCACAGCGGCATCGACCCCCATGGCTTGAAACCAATCAAGCAGCGCAAGCATTTCTTCCCGGGAAGCCAGTTTGGTCATCAGCATCGAGATTAGAGGCATCGTCGCAGGAATGCACGCGTCGGCGCGCCGCTGGCTTGATATCGCTCGCTCAACTTGACGCACCCCGACAGGCGACCTAATCGATTTCAAATGGTTTTTCAGCAAATGGATAGAGGATGACGATGGCCGCGGAGGAATCCGGTTTGCCGCCGCGCGAGGCGATGGACTTCGATGTGGTGATCGTTGGCGCGGGGCCTGCCGGGCTCGCGGCCGCGATTCGCCTCAAGCAAAAGGCCGCCGCCGCGGGCTCCGAAATCTCGGTCGTCGTCGTCGAAAAAGGTTCCGAGGTCGGCGCGCACATCCTTTCGGGCGCCGTTATCGATCCCGTGGGTCTCAACAAGCTCATCCCGGATTGGAAAGAACGCGGCGCACCGGTCGAAACGCCCGTGACCAAGGACGTTTTTCTGGTTCTGGGCCCGGAAGGCGATGTTCGCCTGCCGAACTGGCCGATGCCGCCTCTGATGAAGAACCATGGCAATTACATCGTCAGCCTCGGCTCACTCTGCAAATGGCTCGGAGAGCAGGCGGCGGAGCTGGGCGTCGAAATCTATCCTGGCTTTGCCGCCGTCGAGGTCCTCTATGACGAGAACGGCGCGGTTGCCGGCATAGCGACTGGGGACATGGGCGTCGGCCGCGATGGCAAGCCGACCGACGCGTTCGTCCGGGGCATGGAACTTCGCGCCAAATACACGCTGGTCGCTGAAGGCGCACGCGGATCGTTATCGAAAGCCTTGATCCGGCATTTCGATCTGGCGAAGGGACACGAACCGCAGAAGTACGGCATCGGCTTGAAAGAGCTGTGGCGTGTAGCGCCCGAGAAGCATCGGCCGGGCTATGTTCAGCACACGTTCGGTTGGCCTCTCAACAACAGTACGGGCGGCGGATCGTTCCTTTATCACTATGGCGACAATCTCGTGTCGGTGGGCTTCGTCGTCCATCTGAACTATGAGAACCCGTATCTCTCGCCATACGAAGAGTTCCAGCGCTTCAAAACGCATCCCGCCATTCGCGGCGTCTTCGAAGGTGGAAAGCGCATCGGCTACGGTGCTCGCGCTATTACCGAAGGCGGCTGGCAGTCGATGCCCGATCTCGTGTTTCCCGGCGGAGCGCTGCTGGGATGCGCAGCGGGAATGGTCAACCTGCCTCGCATCAAGGGCAGTCATAATGCCATGCTGTCCGGTATCGCCGCAGCCGAGGCGGCGTTTGATGCGATTGCGGCGGGCAGAGAGCACGACAAACTCGCTGCTTATGAAACCGAGGTCAGAACCGGCGCCATCGCCCGCGATCTGAAGCGCGTGCGCAACATGAAGCCTTATTGGTCGAAATTCGGAACGGCCGTCGGCGTTGTGCTTGGCGGCATCGACCTTTGGCTCAACACTCTCATTTCCGGAATTGGGCTCGGCTATACGTTGAAGCACGGCAAGACCGACGCTGCGGCGACCGGCAAGGCCGCCAACTTCAAGCCGATCGAATATCCGAAGCCAGACGGCACGCTCACATTTGATCGGCTGACCAATGTATCATTTTCGGGCACCAATCACGAAGAAGACCAGCCCGTGCACCTGAAGCTTCTCGACCCCACGATTCCGATTGCCGTAAATCTGCCCGTCTATGCCGAGCCGGCGCAGCGTTATTGTCCCGCGGCCGTGTACGAGGTCGTGCACGACGACAAAGGCGAACCAAAATTCCAGATCAACGCTCAGAACTGCGTCCACTGTAAAACGTGTGACATCAAGGATCCGAGCCAGAATATCAACTGGGTGTGCCCAGAAGGCGGGGGCGGTCCCAATTATGCCGGAATGTGACGCGTAGGTGCGCGTGGCATTTAGGTTTTGGACGATGTGGGTACGCGCCAACCGGCGAGCTGAGCCGAAATTGGGCAGCCGGAATCTCGCGTCATCACCCGCTCATTTCTTATTTTTCACCTAAAGCGTGTCGCCAAACGCGTATCATCTTTGCTAGGCTCCGGTTCTTCGGAATCGGTGCAGCTCCGGTAACAAGAGGAAGTTTCAATGCGGGCATCCCTCGGACGTGCGCTGAGCGTGGGATTGGGTGCAGTCATTTTGACCATCGCGGGGTTTTTCAGCCAGGCCCCGGCACACTCTCAAGATCAAGACCCCGCGCAGGACGAAGTCTCGACATCCGTGCTCGGCAACTATCTCGCCGGCCGTTTCGCGCGCGCCATGCAAGATACTCGGGACGCTGCTGAATTTTATGGCCGCGCGCTTGAGCGCGATCCTTCCAACGAAGTGCTGCTTGAGCAAACGTTCCAGATGGAGACGATGTCAGGCAATTGGCCAAAGGCCATTCCTCTTGCCCAGCAGCTCGTCAACACGCACGAATCTCATCGCATGTCCCAGTTTCTTCTGGGCGTGACGTCTTTCAAGTCGGCGGACTACGCAACGGCCGAGAAGCACTTCAAAGCCGCATCCGAAAATCCGATTGGCGAGTTGACCAGCGCCGTTGCGCTAGGCTGGACGCGTTTGGCAGCAGGCGATGCCGACGGCGCGCTCAAAGCCGTCGACCTGCCAAAACAGCCCGATTGGGCGCAGTTCTATCTCCGCTATCACCGGGCTTTGATCGCCGATATCGCGGGCCGCAAAGCGGTCGCCACGGCGGCTTATGAAAAGATGTTTCGCCAGGACAGCCGTACCCTGCGTACGGCTTTGGCGTACGCTCAGCATGCGGCCCATTACGGAGATTTCAAGCTGGCGCGACGGATCATGCACCAGCAGATTTCCAAGACGCAAGGTGATCCACACCCGCTTGCCAAAGACATGATGGATCGGATCAATAAGCGCGAGAAGACGCCGCTTCTGATATCTTCCCCATCTGATGGATTGGCTGAGCTGTTCTATGGGCTCGGCGAAGCCTTGACGGGAGAAGGTGGCGTCAGCCTCGGCACGATTTATCTGCAGCTGGCCCTCGACGTTAAACCCGATCATGCATTCGCGCTTGCCGCTCTCGCCAATGCGCAAGAGTCGGCAAAGCGCTATCAAGACGCGATTGCGACCTATGATAGGATTCCTAAAGGCACACCGCTTCAAAGCGCCATCGATATTCGTAAGGCGTTCAATCTCAACTCGCTCGACAAGGTCGATGAAGCCAAAGCGATCCTTGTAAAGCTGACCGAAGAGAACCCGAAAGATGTCCGCCCCTTGGAGGCGTTGGGCAACATCCTGCGGGCGCGTAAGCAATACGCCGAGGCGGTCAAATATTTCACGCGAGCCATTGCCCTGCTCGGCAAGCACGATCCGCGCTACTGGGGCTACTATTACGCTCGTGGAACGTCTTATGAACGGCTAAAGAATTGGCCCGCAGCGGAAAAGGATCTCAAGAAAGCGCTGGCGCTTGCACCGGATCAGCCGTTGGTCCTGAACTATCTTGGCTATTCATGGATCGATCAGGGTACGCACCTGAAAGAAGGCATGCGCCTCATCGAAAAGGCCGTTCAGTTGAAGCCGGACGACGGCTACATCGTGGATAGCCTCGGCTGGGCGCATTACAAGAGAGGCGATTACAAAGAAGCCGTGCGCTTCCTTGAGCGCGCTGTTGAAATCAAGCCGGAAGACCCGACGCTGAACGATCACTTGGGCGACGCGTTTTGGAAGGTCGGACGAGAGCGGGAAGCCCGGTTCCAGTGGAACCAAGCATTGTCGCTCGACCCAGAACCGGAGGACGTCGACAAGATCAAGGCCAAGCTCGATCGTGGTCTGGATAACAAGTCCGAGGCCAAGAATGCTGGAAAAACGCGGCAAGTGCAAAGGATGGATACCGCACGCCGCCGCAGCGAAAATAAAACCAGCCCCACCGGTCGTGCGGTGGAGTAGTCATTGAGTTGCCGGATAATGGACAAGCAGCGGGCGCCTAGGGCGCCCGCTTTCGTATCAAGCACCGCATCGAAATATCCTTATGCCCAAATCTGAATTCGCACCGGCTAAAATCAATCTGACTCTTGAGATCCTCGGGCGACGGCTCGACGGTTATCATGAGCTGCGCAGTCTCGTCGTATTCGCTCAGGATGTCGGCGACGTGCTGACGCTGACCCCGGAAGCCCATGCCGGTGCCGAGACGACGGGACCGTTCGCCGATGCAATTGTCGGCAGCAATCTCGTCGACAAGGCGGTGTCGGCGTTCACGGCCAATAGCGAGAATGCCAGGCTCTCCCGTATTTTACTGCAGAAGAACCTGCCGGTCGCGAGTGGCATCGGCGGTGGTTCGGCGGACGCCGCCGCGGCTTTGCGATTGCTCTCCTCGGCTCATCCGGAAGTGTCCGACGTCGATCTGTGGCGGATGGCGCGCGAGCTCGGCGCTGACGTCTCT